>NZ_JBHZPE010000025.1:0-66645 GCF_042787985.1 Peribacillus sp. YIM B13481 | reverse complement strand
CAAAAATCCTTTTAGATTGTCAACAGCCCCATAAGGGACACTTTTTTATGTGTGTCCGTTATCCGGGGTATAGTTCAATTCGGACAGCCGCTTTTCCTATTCACCCTTTATTGACAAACTCTTCATATCTCTCATCATGGGCCAGCCATGCCGCATATTTCCGCTTCATGTATTTTTCCGCTTCCCCAAATGTATCGAATGTTTTTTTCTGTTGTTTTCCGTTGATTTCAACAATCCATTCCTCTTCTTCATCTTCATAGATGAATATGTCCTGTTTTTCTCTTGTTGAATATAGGCATCCCTCTGGGGATTCTTTTACATTCAATTGATTTTTATGTGCATCGCGTTTAAGAGGCTCGGCAAAGAAGGTCTTTTCGACATATTGACTATATGCCTTTTCGGACATGGTACAACCGGCGGCTTTTTGATGGCCACCCCCATCGTACTTGCCAGCAACTTCAGAAACATCTATGTCATCGTGGATTGTCCGGAAGCTGATTCTTTTACTTCCGACCATCAGGATTGCGATATAATCCAAATGTGAGAATTCTTTCGACAGTTCGTTTCCAAGTTCTGAGTGATATGACTCTGCGTGGACCACACCAGCTGTATGTGGACCGACCGTAGCTTGATAAACTTCTCTTTTTTTCCTGTTTATGTACCGATCTACTCGACTTTCTTCTACATTTAGAAGCGTTTGCTCCACTTCGTCAAAAGTGAAACTTTCAGCAGTAGAAAGCTTATTTGCGATTTTCATTTCGAATTCCTCTATCGGAATCATGAAAAACAGGTCATTCAACCGTTTTGCCGTTGAATTTTTATTTACTTCCCATTCCCAAGTATCGTATTGACGGACCAATTCAACGAATTCAGCGACAATATTTGAAGGTTCCAGCAATTTATTATCAACTGCATACTGATAGAATAATGAAGTTGCTGCCGTCTGTTTACCGTCTTCCTGTTCGACAGTTACAGATGCCCAATCATGCTCGTTCAAATGCAGTGCTGACTTATGATGATCGATCAGCAGCGCTTTGCCTCCGTCTTCCACAAACTGCGTAATCATTTTTTCGTTATCTTCATCAACCGATAGATCAGTAACAATCAATGTATCCTCAATCTTTGCCTGCTCAAGAAATGCTCCTACATTTTGATTAAGGCGACCGATTGAATTATAACTAACCACTACTTCTTCTCCGAATGCCAGCTTAGCGACAATGCCGCAGCCGACTCCATCTAAATCATTATGTGTAAAGAGATGGTACACACAAACCCCTCCTAATAACTAATAATTTTACTTTTCCCTAAAGACAGGAATTTCAATTGCAATCTTTACAATTGTAGCATAATCATATCCGCATATTTTATCATGCTTTCATTACGCGATGCTTTTGTTCGTTTTTTTTTTCGAAAAACCACTAATGATTCATTATTTCACAGAAATTATACCCAAATATAATGAAAACACATTACTTTGAAATTGTATTTCCATGTATTCCTTTAAAACTGTCAGGGCAGCACAGTTAACCTTTAATGATTCAGACATCTCCCCGTTAGTGACTACTTAAAGTCTTACCCTATCCATCTTTCTAGGTCCCTCCCAATAAGTGGCCATATCCATTTTCAAGATTGTCCATACAACAGGGGAAAAATAGGAAGTCACAAATGCTTCATTGACCTTAAAATCCGGCAAATCAAAAAGCCGCAGGGAATGTTATTCCCTGCGGCTTTCCTGATGTGAAATCACTGTTCTATCAATTTTCCAAGGTTGGCCATTTCAATGGCACTAACGGCAGCTTCATAGCCTTTGTTACCTGATTTTGTTCCGGCACGTTCAATGGCTTGTTCAATGTTCTCAGTTGTCAACAAACCGAAGATAACCGGTACACCTGTGTCCAAGGAAACGGAAGCCATGCCTTTAGCTGCTTCATTGCAGACATAATCATAATGTGAAGTGGCACCCCTGATTACCGTTCCAAGTCCGATAACCGCATCGTATTTACCCGTATTCACAAGTTTCTTCGCAATTAACGGAAGTTCGAAAGCACCCGGCACCCACGCGATGTCAACATCATTTTCATCAACGCCATGACGCTTAAGGCCATCCAATGCCCCTCCTAAAAGCTTGCTTGTGATAAACTCATTAAATCTTCCTACCACGATTCCGACTTTCAATCCTGATCCTATTAATTGTGCTTCAATAACTTTCCCCATGTCCAATTCCTCCTAATTTTAAAAAAATATCATTTTTTTCATTTAAAGATTAATTTCGCTAAAAATCCTTCAAGCATTCGGGATGTTCAGTTCAAGTGCCTGTTTCCCGATTGTATCACTTTGTTCAAGATACCGAATCAAATCGGCTATCGTAATGAACTTCAGGTTGAATTTCCCAGCGATGACTTCTAAATCGGATACGCGTGCCATCGATCCATCATCATTCATGATTTCACATATGACACCAGCTGGAGCGGCACCGCATAATTTTGCCAAATCCACCGAAGCCTCCGTATGTCCTGCCCTCCTTAATACGCCGCCTTCTTTAGCGACTATCGGAAAAGTGTGACCAGGCCGTTGAAAATCTTCAGCAACCGAATCTTCTTTAAGAAGCTCAAGAATGGTCAAGGACCGTTCAAAAGCACTTATTCCTGTGGAAGTGCTTTTATGATCGACACTAACCGTAAAGGCAGTACCATGATGATCGGTATTTTCTCCTACCATAGGATGCAGGTTCAATTTCCCTGCCAGTTCTTCTGTAATGGTTGTACATATCAAACCTCGTCCATGAGTCGCCATGAAATTGATCGCTTCCGGCGTAGCCTTTTCGGCCAACAAGACGAAATCCCCTTCGTTTTCACGGTCTTCATCATCGGATACGATTACTACCTTGCCAGCTCTCAAATCCTCGATCGCTTCTTCAATTGTATGGAACATCATTACACCGCCCTTTTATTAGAATCCGTGCTCTGCCAAAAACTCTAAATTCAGTCCTGGTTTTGAATCGCCATTTTTCATTTGATGTATAATATATTTCCCTATCATGTCGTTTTCAATGTTAACGATATCGCCAGCCGCTTTTTGTCCCAATACGGTGTCCTGATGAGTCAATGGAATCAGAGATACAGTCAAAAGGTTTCGTTCAATTCCAAATATCGTCAGGCTCGTTCCATCAATGGCTACAGAGCCTTTTGGAATGCAAAAGGCACTGAGCCCTTCTTCCAATTGGATTACATAATATACGGCATTTTCTTTTCGTTCTTTTTTTATGATTGTTCCGGTCCCGTCGATATGACCTGAAACAAAATGACCGCCAAACCTTCCCTGTGCACTCATGGCTCGTTCGAGATTCACAGGTGATCCCAATTTTAACGTCCGGATCGAGGAAACTTTGACCGTTTCCGGCATTACGTCGACCGTAAACAAACTTTTCGTGAAGGACGTTACCGTTAAGCAGACCCCGTTGACTGAAATACTATCCCCCAGATGAACATCTTCAAGGATTTTTTCAGAACGGATCGACAACTCCATACTGCTTTTCCCTTTTTTCAAGGAATGGACGGTACCGATATCCTCGATGATTCCCGTAAACATATTTTTCCCCCTTTTATAAAATATAAAAAAACCCCTTAGGATGACCTAAGGAGTTAGCAGGAGAAATGAGTGAAAAAAACTGTATACCTAAAAAGCCCAATATTTTCTTTTTTGAAAAATTAGGCGTACGTATACACTTGGGTTCCACACGTCCTTCTCCCATCCAGACTGTACTGTCGGCTTTGGAATCTCACCAAATCCTGCCTTTATCAGGCTCGCGGGCTTAGAATTTCTTCATCACCGCCGGTTGGGATTTTCACCCGACCCCGAAGGACTAAAATAATATGAATCTTTGAATATTTTATCACCTTAAAGTGAGGATGTAAAATTTCTAAACTTAAATGGTTCATTTGTTACAGGAACTCCCTCACTTTATGGAAAAATGAAATTCCACTCCAAGTAACTTCGATGTGCTCCAAAAGGTTAACCGGGCCTAATTGGTGGAATAGGTTATAGGGATTACAATTCAAACAAGGAGGAAGCCCAAGCTTATTGCCATCAACAATTTGCTTTTCTTTCTATTCGTCGTCACGATGAATTTTTTAGCCAATTTCCTGCCTTTGAACGGCCGAACATCTGGAGAGATTTCCGATAAACTGGATGTCCTCTTCACTCCTGCCGGTTATGTATTTTCCATATGGGGTTTAATCTATTTTCTGCTCGCCATCTGGGTATTCAGGCAGTTTTTAAGTAAACATCAAAACAGCCCTGCCAATAAGGCATCCTTCCCTTGGTTCGCTTTAAGCTGTGTCCTAAATGGCGCTTGGCTTTTGGCTTGGCATTACGAACGATTTTTGTTATCCGTATTCATTATCATTGCTCTTTTGGCTATATTATTGGTCAGTTATACAAGCATTAAAAAAGTGGAGCATACTCCTTTCGACCTATTTCCGTTTTCCGTTTATACCGGCTGGGTGAGTGTTGCAGCCATCGCCGACATTTCTTATTACCTTACCTATATCGAATGGGACGGTTTTGGGATTTCCAGTGTAGCTTGGACGATCGTTTTGCTGATTGCAGCAACAATCCTGGCCTTTGTCTTTGCTGGTAAAAACCGGGATTGGTGCTATCCTCTCGTATTCGTTTGGACGTTCATTGGCATCGGGATCCGAAATGGTGCGCCCTACCAGGTAATCACAGACATTTCTTATATTCTGGCTGCTCTCCTTTTTATCGTGTCGATCACGACCTTCATTAAAAATCGGAAGAACTGATAGGGAAATCTGGTGGTCTAAAAAGCTTGCTGAAGATCGTGCCAGATGTCCTGCCAAGCTTCAAGGCCAACTGAGAGACGGACCAGTTGGTCACTGATGCCCATTTGTTCCCGCGATTCTTCAGGAACGGCAGAATGCGTCATGGTAGCGGGATGCTGGATCAATGTCTCGGCATCCCCTAGACTGACGGCAATTTTGATAAGTTTCAATTTATTGAGGAATTCCTGTGCATCCTGTTTTGTACCATGCAATTCGAAAGAGATAAGGCCGCCTCCGTGTTTCATCTGTTTTTGCATTATATAATGATCCGGTGAAGCTTCATCACCTGGATAATATACCTTTTTCACCTTTGGATGTTTCACAAGTTCATGAAAGATGTTCATTGCATTGGCTGAGTGACGGTCCATCCTGACAGGCAAGGTCTTTAACCCCCGCAATAGTAACCAGGCATCGAATGGTGAAATGATTCCACCGATATCCTTCTGTGTAGTCCCAGCTACCTGATTAATAAAGTCCTTCTTACCAACGACAAGGCCCGCAACGACATCCCCATGTCCGCAAAGATATTTCGTAGCACTATGAAGGACGATATCACACCCATATTCAAGGGGTCTCTGTAAGTAGGGTGTCGAAAACGTATTATCGACTACAATCGTCACATTATATTCCTTCGCTACTCTCACCACCATCTGTAAGTCAATCATTTTCATCGTCGGATTGATCGGGGTTTCTACATAAATGCAAGTCGTTTCCGGCCGAATCATTTTCCTTACCTTTTCTTCTGTATCCATTTCACAAAAATCATGAGTGATGCGGTATTTATTTTTCATTAACTGCAGAAGGCCAAAAGTACAACCATATAAACCCTGTGAACACAGGATGTGGTCATCCGTTTTAGTTAAGGCAAAAAGCACCGCAGAAACTGCAGCCATACCTGATCCGAAAGCAAGGCCAGCTTCCCCGCCTTCCAAAGCGGCAATCTTTTCTTCCAGCACTTGTACCGTCGGATTTCCAAGGCGTGAATAAATATATCCATCTTCTATACCGGCAAAACGCCGTTCCCCTTGCTCGGCCGTTTCAAAAGTGAATGTTGAGGTTTGGAATAATGGTGTTGCCAAGCTTCCTAAATGCTTCTTCGAGTCATATCCTTCATGTATGACTGCCGTTTCAAACTGTTTATACTTTCCTGTCATAACATCTCCTCCTAACCTATGTCTATTGATATCATATGTCAAAAATCCACATAAAGGAAGCGTTTTCATGCATAGATATCCCTGTTGTAAAAACCCATAATTTAGTATGTGTGATATAATTTCACAATCTGGTATTTATAGTTGAAGACTTCGAGAGGGCACAAGATGAACAAATTCATTTTTGGTTTTCTGGTCATTTTAACGACTGCGTTAATGGGTTCTTCATTCGCTATAGGAAAAATTGGCTTAGCGTATACTTCCCCAATGTTACTTGCAGCGATTCGGTTCATCCTAGCAGGTTTCATCATGGCCATTGTCGTCAAGCTCATCAAACGCCCGCATCCAAAAAAGATCAAGGATTGGTCAAAATTGAGTATCATCGGTTTTTTCCAGACGGCTGGTGTAATGGGATGCATCTTTGTAGGTTTAAGGACCATTTCAGCCGGGGAACTTTCGATCTTGACATTCATGAACCCATTATTAGTGGTCATTTTTGGAACGCTATTTCTTAGAACGATTTACACCTTGCAACAATGGTCGGGAGTTTTGCTCGGTTTTATTGGCGTTTTTATCACAATGGGGGCACATCTTGATTTGAAGACCGGTACTCTTCTTGGATTAATGTCAGCCATTTCGTGGTCCATTGCGACCCTATTGATGAAAGTTTGGGGACATACCTTCGACACTTGGGTCATGTCAGCCTATCAAATGCTGTGCGGAGGTTTTCTCCTGCTCATTGGATCATTTCTTTTTGAACAGCCCTTTTTCAAGATTTCCCAGGCATCCATCCTTATTTTGTTATGGCTGGCCATCATGGCATCCATCGTTCAATTTTCTGTTTGGTATTTCCTATTACAAAAGGGGGATTCAGCCAAAACGAGCGCCTTTCTATTTCTAGCTCCCTTTTTTGGTGTCCTATCTGGCTACCTCTTGCTGGATGAGCCTGTTCACTGGTACGTTGCGGTTGGAGGTTCACTCATTTTCATCGGCATATTTTTGGTTAACTGGGAATCCCACCATACAGTGGAAAAGGCATGTAGAGTGGATTCTGCAAAATGAATATCCACTTTAATTTCAAGACGAGAAGGAGTTCAGGCATGTTTGCGGATTGTATCTGACTCCTGCAAAAAAAAGAGACAGCCGCTACGGCCATCCCTTTTCCCCAACTCATTCATCGACTACGATGTTTCCACCATAGAAAGTTACTCTCGTTAATGGAATCTCCAGTTCACGAGCCATTTTTTTCAACTCTCGCTCTTCTCTTTCCGTTACGATTGAAATAACAGTGCCATCTGCACCTGCACGCCCTGTTCTCCCTGATCTATGGATATATTGATCGATGTTGTCAGCCATATCAATATGAACGACTGCTGTGAGGCCTTTTATATCTAGCCCTCTTGCCGCTACATCCGTTGCGATCAACATCGGGGATTTTCCGGAACGAAGCTTGCGCAGCGCCTTCTCCCGGTCGACTTTATTGGATTCCCCGTGAAGCACACCCATTTCAACACCTTTATAACTCAGCTTTTCATGTAGGACGCTCAGCTCTGCTATATCGTTAAGGAAGGCAAGGGCCTTCACATCTTTAAGTCTTGTGATTTTCTCAAGAATCTTGGATTTTTCCCGTCTCTCTACAACAAAGTAAAGATGGTCCACTTTCGATTCCATTTTTTCATGCTTATCGACCTTTATCATTTCGGGTTCATTCATGAATCCTCTGGCCGCTTTTTCCGTTTCCTCTGGCAGGGTTGCCGAAAATACCATGATTTGCCGGTCTTTTAGCGTTGTTTTGATAATATTATTGATCGTTCCCATATGCTCTGGAGTGATCAATTGGTCACCTTCATCAAGTACAATCGTCTTAACTTCATGCATCTTCAATTTTTTTTGGGCAATCAATTCGTAAATCCGTCCTGGTGTTCCAGCAATGACCTGTGGATGCTTCTTCAGTTTGTCCAACTGCCTTTTTACATTAGCACCGCCGATGAATGCTGCACCATTTATACCGCTTCCCTCTGACCAAATGCGAATTTCTTCATTGATTTGCATGACCAGTTCACGTGATGATGCTAAAATCAAAGCTTGGGGCGATTTTTTTTCAGGATCTATCTTTTCTAGCAATGGCAGTAAATAAGCTAAAGTTTTTCCGGTTCCAGTCGGTGATTCAGCCAAGATGTCTTTTCCCTCAACAATCACGGGAATCGCTTTCGTTTGAATCGGGGTAAGTTGTCCGAACCCGGATTTTTTCCAGACCTCTTGTATATATGGTTTTCTATCGTTCACTAATGCAGGTAATTCGCTCATATCGTTCTCCTTTAATATAAAACTTTTCCTATCTTTCATAGTACCATTTATTCTTGTCCAGTAGCCACCGGAATACGAATTGTAACCGTCGTTCCTTTGTTTATCTCACTTTCAAAATGCATTTCCCCATCAAGGCGATGAACGATCTTCCGGCAAATCGCAAGCCCGATCCCTGTGCCCTTTTCCTTTGTCGAATAGAAAGGTTCACCAATCCGTTCAAGGCGCTCGGGTACCATTCCTATACCATTATCACTCACGCTGACTACAGCTTGATCATCGATGATTTGCAGCGACAGATCAATTTTCCCATTTCCGTCAATCGCTTCAATGCTGTTCTTGACAATATTGATTATCAACTGTTTAAGTTCGATTGTATCAGCCATAATATAAATCGGTACAGCGGTTTTAACCCTGAACCCCATCTCGATATTATTCAAATTCGTCTCTGCTTTCATTAACGTGAATACCTGTTGTAAACTGTCGGCAAGATCAACCCTTTGGAAAGCGACATCCTGTTTTTTTCCGAGAACCAACAGTTCACTCGAGATTATATTAATTCGATCAATTTCCTTTAACATGATATCAGAATGCAGCGGATTGACTTCCTTCGTCATATCCATTAACTGTACGAATCCTTTTAACGATGTCAGCGGATTCCTTATCTCATGTGCCACGGCCGCGGCCAGATGTCCGATTACGGATAGCTTTTCAGACATGATCATCAATTCCTCTTCGCGCCGTGATTCAGTAATATCCCTAACGATTGCATATACTCCAAGCAACTCCGCTTGTACGATGATCGGTAAAAAGGTTACACGGATTATCCGCTCTTCACCACTCTTATTCTGAATGGTCGTTTCGAATTTTACCGCCTCGCCTTTAAGGGACTGTATAAAGAAAACAGATACCTTTTCCCTTTCATTCCAGTTGATGAGATGCTTCGCATTCTTGCCTTTCAAATTGTCACTGTTATTACCTAACAGCTTTTCAGCTTCCGGGTTAATCGAAACGACATTACCTTCGAGATTCAGTTCAAGGACACAATCCGGGTTATGGTTGAACAGCGACTGATACTGTTCATCCTTCAGATTAAATTCCTGTTGGGACCTCAACATTTTCCCTGTCCAATACCTAATTATGAAGTATAAGAAAAGCCCGGTTATGAAAATGAAAATCCACCCTTTGGAATGTTGAAACATTGCATATATCTGAACATCTTCCTTTGCCTGTGTCATAGAGATATAATCCGTAACGATAATCCATAAGACCCCAATGATTATATATATAATAGCCACTTTACATGCAATTTTATGAGATTGGTTCATGTTTTATCCTTTGTATTGTTTTTTGGTTTATTATTCCCAAATCACTCAAAAAAAGCCCTCATGTTTTCAACATAAGGACTCTTTGGATATTGTATCATATATATTGCATTCATTGTTTCATATCTCTAAAAAATCCAGCACCATTTAACTGGACTGTTTCAAAGGATCAAGAGAGGTTTTTGATGGCCTGATTGAATTCCTCTTCTATATCTTTTGAAGGCTTGGCCGATAATAAGCTGAAGACAACCACCGCTATTGTACCAGCAATGAAACCGGGAATGATTTCGTATACTTCAGAGAACTTATCGATCATTTCCCAGATGATCACGGTTGCGGTACCGATAATCATTCCCGCCAGTGCTCCCCATTTCGTCATTCGCTTCCAGTACAGGCTTAACAAAATGACCGGACCGAAGGCCGCTCCAAAACCAGCCCATGCGTAACCCACCAGTTTAAGAATCGTACCACTGGGATTAAAAGCTAAAACGAGGGCTATGGCAGCAATTGCCAAAACGCCGAACCGTCCCACCAGCACTAATTCCTTATCCGATGCATTTGGCCGAATGAACTGCTTATAGAAATCATCCGTCAGAGCACTTGCCGAAACTAACAGCTGAGACGCAATCGTACTCATGACCGCTGCTAAAATCGCCGCCAACAAGAAACCTGTAATTAAAGATGGAAACAGTTCTTTTGCTAAAATGATGAAGACAGACTCTGCATTTCTTTCCCCTAAAGGACTGCCTGTCAGGTTAAAATAAGCAATCCCTACCAATCCGGTGAACATGGCTCCTACGATAGCAAAAATCATCCAGCCCATACCGATTCTTCGTGCACTTTTCAAATCTTTAACAGATGAAACCGCCATGAATCGAACGATTATATGAGGCTGCCCGAAATAACCAAGTCCCCATGCCAGAAGAGAAATGATGCTGATGGTTGATGTTCCTTCAAAAGCATGCAATAAATTCGGGTTAATCGATTTTATTTCATTGAAGGTAGGATCCCAGCCACCAATATTTACAATCGTGACAACTGGTACTAGAATTAACG
The DNA here is from genome assembly GCF_042787985.1 of Peribacillus sp. YIM B13481. Taxonomy (NCBI): domain Bacteria; kingdom Bacillati; phylum Bacillota; class Bacilli; order Caryophanales; family Bacillaceae; genus Peribacillus; species Peribacillus sp. YIM B13481. The sequence goes on along the minus strand of NZ_JBHZPE010000025.1, from coordinate 55,968 downwards.
CAATGAACATAATCGTGCCTTGTACGAAGTCCGTCCAGCTAACTGCCAGAAATCCACCAAATAATGTATAAAGAATAACGACGCTCGCCGTCAGCCAGATGCCCCACCGGTAATCCATACTGAAAGCCGAGCGGAAAAGCTCCCCGCCTGCTACCATCCCTGAAGATGTGTAAAAGGTGAAGAAAATTAAAATGACCGATGCTGATACCACTTTTAAAATCCGGGATTCATCTTTAAAGCGATTTCCCAGAAAGTCGGGAATCGTAATCGAATTGTCCGCTACTTCCGTATATGTCCGAAGTCGAGGCGCCACGAATAACCAGTTTAAATAAGATCCTGCACACAGGCCGACGACAATCCATCCAGCACTTAAACCGCTTATGTACATTGCACCCGGCAGACCCATCAATAGCCAGCCGCTCATGTCGGATGCGCCTGCACTCAGTGCAGTTACAGCTGGGCCCAAGTTCCGTCCACCAAGCATATAATCTGTTAAGTTGGCCGTTTTCCGATAGGCGAAATAACCAATTAATAGCATACCTACCATATATATCCCAATTGATATTATAATTCCATAATCCAAAAATGAATCCTCCTATTTCTTATTGGTTTTGTGATAATTATAGGTTAATTTTCATCTTGTAAGCTTATCAGAAAAAAAAACATATGTTAAGAAGTTCTTGCACCTTTCAACAATTTCACTTTCAATATAATTAAGATATAAATAAATTTGCGATTCATTTTATGAGATTAGATTATTAGGAGGAATACGCCCATGCAATCCTATATCGATCAGCCAGATGGAGTCTGTCCCTCTGTTTGCTCGCTTGACTGTCCTGATCAATGCGGTTTACTGCTGCACAAAAAAGACGGGAAAATCATTAAAGTCCTGGGGGACCCTGATCACCCAGTCACCAAAGGGAATATTTGCAACAAAGTCCGAAACATGACTGCCCGTCTATATGACCCCAATCGCTTAAAGCAGCCATTAAAGCGCATCGGCCCGAAAGGAGAAGGGAATTTCACTCCAATCAGCTGGGAAGAGGCCATTGATACAATCACTTCAAAGTGGAAAGACCTGATCGAAATGCATGGTCCGGAAAGCATACTTCCCTACAGCTTTTATGGAAACATGGGCAACCTCAGCGCAGAAGGGATGGATCGGCGTTTTTTTCACAAACTCGGTGCAAGCATGCTTGAGCGCTCCATCTGTAATGCGGCCGGCTCAGTCGGATACAGCTATACAATGGGTGGTTCATTCGGCATCGACCCTGAAGAAACGATTCATACAAAGCTTTTCATCTTGTGGGGCATTAACGCCGTGAGCACAAATATGCACCAAGTTACGCTTGCCCAGCAAGCCCGAAAAAACGGGGCCAAAGTAGTTGTCATTGACGTACATAAAAACCAAACCGGTAAGTGGGCAGATTGGTTCATACCGATTCTTCCTGGTACAGACACTGCCCTCGCCCTCGGTTTAATGCATATACTATTTGACGAGAATCTAGTCGATCAGCCTTTTCTCGATGAATACACAGTGGGTGCTGCTGAATTGCGCGAACACGTCCGCCAATATGAGCCTGCGACCGTCTCCGCGATTACTGGCGTTCCAATTGATGACTTATATGAATTAGCCAGGATGTATGGCACCACCACTCCATCATTCGTTCGCATAGGCAATGGCCTGCAGCACCATGACAATGGCGGCATGGCAGTGCGTACCATTGCCTGCCTGCCTGCACTTACCGGACAATGGATGGTGGAAGGCGGCGGAGCCATCAAAGGGAATTCAGGCTATCTTGCTTTTAATACAAATGCCTTAAGACGTCCTGATTTATTGAATAATAAAGCTACCCGGACCATTAATATGAACCAAATCGGTCAAGCTCTTTTGGAAAAGGATAACCCGATTAGATCCATGTTTGTATACGGCTCCAACCCAGCACTTGTCGCTCCGAATGCAAATAAAGTGAAGCAAGGTTTAATGCGGGAAAATCTATTCACAGTGGTCCATGACCTATTCTTAACCGAAACGGCCATGTATGCTGACCTTGTCCTCCCTGCCACATCATCTTATGAAACGGAGGATTTTTATAATTCATACTGGCATAATTACGTCCAAATACAAAAACCTGTAGTCAATAAATATGGCGAGTCGAAATCGAATGTTGAATTGTTCAAACTTTTGGCTGTTGGAATGGGCTTTGAGGAACAAGCTTTTAGAGATTCAGAGGAAGAAATGATACGGCAGGCGCTGGATTTTCCCGATAACCCGCATTTAGATGGCATCACCTATGACTCCCTATCAAGGAATCAATTTGTCAAAGCAAAGATGCGCCGGATATTCCCAGGTAAACTACCGACACCAAGCGGAAAAATCGAACTTTACTCCGATCGGATGAAACTGGATGGATACCAGCCTCTGCCAACATATACGCCAATCATAAAAGACAGTGACCTGCCATTTTTATTCATACCGGCACCTAATCACAACTTCTTGAATTCAACCTTTTCAAATAATGCCAAACATATCTCCTTGGAAAAGGAACCGAAGCTGCACATGAATGCCGCTGATGCCAAAAAATTAGGAATAGCTTCCGGAGATATGGTTAAAATTTGGAACGGACGCGGTGAATGTTTGCTCACCGCTGCTCCCGGTGAAAATGTGTTACCCGGCGTACTAGTCAGCCAAGGCTTATGGCAGAATACACCTGAGACCAAACAACACATCAATTCCCTTACCCCAGATCGCCTTTCAGATATGGGTAATGGCGCCGTTTTCTTTTCAGGACGGGTGGATCTTGAAAAAGTCCAGCAAAAGTAAATCGATGTCTAGCAATCTTTGAATATATCTACGATTTTCGGATTTTATCTGTGATTCTAGAAATATATCTACGATTTCCGGATTTTATCTGCGATTCTAGAAATATATCTGCTATTTCCGGATTTTATCTGCGATTTTCGAAATATATCTGCTATTTCCGGGATTTTATCTGCGATTCTAGAAATATCTTCACGATTCTGGCATTATAACTGCGATTCCACAAAAAAGGCTGTTCCCCAAGGAACAGCCTTTTCGTCAAGCTATTTACTCTTCATCAAACCAACCTGTTGGTTGAATATCCAAGTTGTTATTGATTTGCTTCACTTCCGTATAAGCCTCGTAACCAAAAGTGCCGAGTTCACGTCCATTTCCACTTTGCTTGAATCCTCCCCAAGGAGCTTCATTATAGGTCGGATGATATGAGTTTATCCACGTGATGCCGGCACGCACTTTTTTTATGACACGGTATGCTTTTGCGATATCATTCGTGAACACCGCTCCCGCTAAACCATATTTCGTATCATTGGCAAGTCGAAGAGCTTCAGCTTCATCCTTGAACTTTTGAACAACAAGCACTGGGCCAAAAATTTCTTCCTGTACAATACGCATATCCGGTGTCGTATCAACAAAAATGGTAGGTTCGACAAAATATCCCTTTTCCAAACCGTTTCCTTTAATTCTATTCCCACCGACGATTAACTTGGCTCCTTCTTCCTTTCCAATTTGGATATACGATAATATTTTGTTCATATGTGCCTCTGAAACGACAGGGCCCATTTGGCTCTTTTCATCAGATCCTGAACCTACTTTGATCTGTTTTGCCTTCGCGGTAAGACTTGCAATGAACTGATCGTAAATGGACTCCTCCAAAAGTAACCGGGAGCCTGCTGAACAAACCTGTCCTTGATTACAGAAAATCCCATATAGAGCATAATCCACTGCAGTCTCAAAGTCAGAGTCCGCAAATACGATATTAGGCGATTTCCCGCCGAGCTCCAATGTCACCTTCTTCAGGTTACCCAGTGAAGCCTCCATGATCTTACGTCCTGTTTCCGTTCCACCCGTAAAGGCTACTTTATCGATTTCCTCATGTTCGGCAATGGCCTGTCCGACAACTGGCCCCGCTCCTAACACAAGGTTTGCGACACCTTTTGGCAATCCGACCTCATCCATGATTTCAAATAGTTTGACCGCTGTCACTGGTGTAACCTCCGATGGTTTGAACACAACTGAATTTCCTGCAGCAAGTGCCGGGGCCAGTTTCCAGGCTGACATCATTAGAGGGAAATTCCAAGGAACGATCTGCCCGCATACACCGATCGGTTCCCTTACGACCATCGCTTGCTGACCATCAGGAACTTCGTAAGTCTGACCAGTCGGTTTTGTAGCCAACCCTGCATAATATCTAAAACAGGCTGCTGAATCATCTATGTCATAACGAGCCTCACGCAACGGTTTCCCATTATCCAATGTTTCCAACGCAGCAAGTTCTTCAGCCTTTTCTTCTATTTTATCGGCAATTTTGAATAAAATGCGAGCTCGCTCCACTGCCGGAGTACCCCACCATCCACCTTCATAGAATGCATATTTCGCTGCTTCGACCGCTGCATCCACATCTTCCTGTGTGCCTTCCGCAGCTGTAGCAATGACTTCTCCCGTGGCCGGATTCAATACATCCCTCTTTTCACCTGAAGTCGAATTCACCCATTTTCCATTGATGAACATCTTTAAGTCCAGTGCTCCCGTTCCTTCCTTTTTCGTGTTATTTTGTAAAGTTTCCTGCATCTAAATTCCTCCTCGGTTTTAAGTTTTCTACCTATATATAACATGAGCAAGATTCATGCCAGTTTGAAATAATAGGGAAATCACGTTTTCTTCCCCTTTCCGGTCAACCATTTAAATTCATCCGTGAATTACCTATTCATTTTTGCATACCACATGGGCAATCCTTCATCTCAGACTTTTTAAAGATTCCTAGAAAAATGAAATCCGCAGCTCAAAAAAAGAGATGAGCAGCTGCTCATCTCTTTTTTTGATTAATTTCGGTTAATAATGACCAGTTTCATTTCCGTCATTTCTTCAATGGCATATTTCAGCCCTTCGCGGCCCGTTCCGCTTTTTTTGACTCCGCCATATGGCATGTTGTCGACACGGTAAGTTGGGATATCATTAATGATAACACCGCCGACTTCCAATTTTTCTGCGGCAGAAAGAGCCAGATTGATATTTTCTGTGTAAATCCCGGCCTGCAATCCAAATTCGGAATCATTGACCAAATCAATCGCTTCCTCAACGGACGAAACCTTATTGATCAAAACAATGGGAGCGAAGACTTCCTGACATGATACCTTAAGCACTGCATCCACTTCCAGCAACACAGTCGGATGCAGGATATTCCCTTCAGATTTACCTCCTGCTGCAACAATCGCACCGTGTTGTCTAGCCTCACCGATCCAATCCAGGCTTCGCTGTACATCACCAGCGCTGATCAATGCCGAAATATCAACAGACGGGTCCAAAGAATCTCCAAGTTTCAAGCCATTTGTTGCTTCTATGAATTTTTTGACGAACTCATCATATACCTCTTCATGAACATATGCACGCTGTAAGGAAATACAGACCTGCCCTTGAAAAGCGAATGCTGCCGATACACAGCGTTGGATGATTTTGTCGATATTGATCCCTTTATCAACGATGACAGCCGCATTCGAACCTAGTTCAAGGCTCACTTTCTTTATTCCTGCCTTATTACGGATCCCGATTCCGACAGCCGGACTTCCAGTAAATGAAATGCTCTTCACCCGTGAATCGGTGACTAATTTATCACCAATAACCGAACCGCTTCCGGTAACTAAATTAAACGCACCTGCCGGCAAATCAGTTTCGGCTAATAGTTCAGCAAGAAATAGCGAAGATAGCGGTGTTTGGCTCGCAGGTTTCAGGACAAGTGTATTTCCGGCAGCAATGGCCGGGCCTACTTTATGGGCTACAAGGTTCATCGGAAAATTAAATGGGGTAATCGCACCCACAACGCCTAGAGGCTCACGGACTGTGTATCCTATCCTTCCTTCTCCGTCAGCTGTAGCATCCATCGTCAATGTTTCTCCATGAATCCTTTTTGCTTCCTCTGCTGCAAATTTATATGTGGCAATTGTCCGGGATACTTCAACCATTGCCGTTTTAATCGGTTTCGCTGCCTCTTTAGCAATAATTTCAGCTGCCTCATCTTGACGGCTTTCCAAAAGACTCGCGAGCTTTTCAAGTATGGCAGCGCGTTTATGACTAGGCAAAGCTGCCATTGTTTTTCTAGCTTGATAGGCTGATTCTATTGCCAACTCGACATCTTCAAGGCTTGCAGAAGGAATCTCCGCTAGAACTTCCCCGCTATAGGGAGACTTTAGTGTCGTGAACTTTTCAGCTTCTTGCCATTTACCATTAATGAATAATTTCTTTTTCAGCGTTTCCGTCATTACCATCACTTTCACCTCTTATAAAATTTCTTTTTCGACAGCAGTAAATGTCTCATCAAGGATTTCAATTATTCTTTCGACTTCCGATTTAGTAATAATTAAAGGTGGGGCGAATACGAGTGTATCTTGATCAAACGTAACAGACCGGCAAATCAAACCATTCTTCGCCGCTTCAGCAACCAGTCTTGGTGCAAGCTGTGTCTCAAAGCCTTCGCCTGTTTGTTTGTCCTTTACGATGGAGATGCCGCCAATTAATCCAAGTGCCCTGACATCACCAACAATCGGGTGTTTGCTTTGAAGCTTCTTGAAGCCTGCCAGCAACTCTTCACCACGCTGTTTCGAGTTTTCTATCAAGTTTTCACGTTCAATTATTTCAATATTTTTCAAAGCAACCGCACAAGCCATAGGATGGCCGCTGTATGTGTAGCCGTGTAAAAGCGTACCTTTTGAAAGGGCAATGAAATCCTGATGCATCTTATCATTCAGGACGACACCGCCTAACTGTGCATATCCGCTCGTCACACCTTTTGCGAAGCACATCATATCAGGTACAACACCAAAATGTTCAATCCCAAAATAAGTCCCTGTTCTTCCGAAACCTGTAATGACTTCATCCGTCACCATTAAAATGCCGTATTCATTACAAATCTCCCTTACTTCCTTAAAATAGCCTTCAGGAGGAAGGTTCACGCCACCGGCCCCTTGAATCGGTTCAGCGATAAATGCCGCAATCGTTTCTGGTCCTTCCTGTTCTATGACCTTACGCAACTCTTCAATGGAAGAACCGTCCACATGGTAAAAATCCGGTGCGATTGAATTCGTGAAGTCCCGGAACGGCTTCAGGCCAGTCGCACTTGTAGCTCCCATTGCCACTCCATGATAGGATTTCGAGCGGGAAATGATTTTTTGACGATTAGGCTGCCCTTTCAAAAGCCAGTAATGACGAGCAAGTTTGATGGCCGTATCATTCGACTCTGATCCACCTGAAGTGAAGAAAACTGCATTCAAATCCCCAGGAGCGATGGAAGCGATTTTGGCCGCCAACCGGATTGCCGGCTCATTGCTGAAAGTGGCGAAACTTGAGGTGAAAGCTAGCTTCGCCATTTGTTCCTTCGCGACTTCAGCCATCTCTTCTTGTCCATGTCCAATATTCACATTCCAAAGTGAAGCCATGCCATCAATGACTGTCCTGCCCGTGACATCCGTAAGATATATTCCCTTCCCTTCCTTAAAGATGAAACTTGGACCATCTGCCTGCTGTTGCTCGATTGCCGTAGTCGGATGAATAAAATGCTTTTTATCCAAATCGATTAATTCCTGAATATCCGTCTTCTCTTTAATCATGTAAAAAACACCCTTCTCATGTTATGGATTTTTTTCAAGCTAATTTATTTTTATATTTATATAAATAGATATAGCAAGATGCATGCCAAATTATATGAGTCTTATATTAAAGGTATTCAAGGTACAATGATTCATAATCAAATCATCACGAGCAGGTATTGATTCATATATAAATCATTCGATTCGTATTCAAATCATTAATCACCCCATCCATTACATTAAGTGCTAAATGACAGGCATATTGTCGAGTTTCAACGGCGACGATGTTTACAACCCGAATGATAATTACTCCAGCAAAGCAGAAACACTGGAAAAACTAGAAGAAACGAGCATGCTATGATCCTTGAAAGCAATCTAAAGGGAAATTCCCCAATGGGGGGCTTAAATGAATATGGACTTCTTGAATTGAATGCAAATTGGGCTGCCTCGCATTTTCCGTGTCCCTGGTAGAAATAGAAGATATATGATTCAAGTATTGCAATCCCTTGACCCCATTGGAGTTGGGGCTAAAGATCTGACTGATTGTTTACTCATTCAGCTGCGGGAGCTTGAGGATTACAATGAATTGGCATATACGATCGATAAAAAGCACTAACCGGATTCAGCAGAAAAACCTACAGGAAAACCATGAAGACCTCGGTATACCTGAATCCTCCAAAAGGCGCAGACTTTAAAATCAAAAAACTGACAACGTTAAAAGTGCAGCCAGTTTTTATTTTTAGTTTATCGGTGTTCACAAAGGCACTTACCAGGATCCCCGGAAATTATTGAATACGTACATTCAATAAGACTCTTCCAGAATATGTATCTTCCGAAAGAGCCTTCTATATTTCCACTGCTTCTTTCATTTACAACCACTTCGTGATGGCTGCAGGTCCGTTGCCTTCCCCTCCAACGTAAATGTGTCAACAGGATTAATCTTTTTAATCGCCCATAATGAATGAGTGCCTTCTGGTTTTTTCTCAGAAAACCATTTCCTCACAACAAAAACCCCTAAACCAGGGGCTTTATAACTTTGTTAAGATTAACTTTCCAATACCTGTGTAACTGATTTTCCCAAACCCTCCCCAGTTCACTCGAAGAGGATTCAGAATCCATGTCCTTCATTTATTATAAAAGTTTCATCTTTTACCCCATTTATCCTCGAAAATAAGTTCATCCATCGGCCTTCTTTTTTCCCAATTGGCAAGTTCAAGAATGGGTTTATCCGGATATTGATCCGTATAGCCAATTGACATGAGTGCAATGGGTTCTACATGCGGCGGAATCTCCAAAATGTCACGAATATCATTCTTCTTATAAAAGCTTACCCATCCCATTGCCAATCCTTCCGCACAGGCAGCCAGCCACATATTTTGAATTGCACAGGCCGTTGATAGGATATCCGTTTCCGGAATAGAGTTCCTCCCCAAAACATGGGAGCCGCCACGTGTCGGGTCACATGTTACACAAATGGTGTAAGGTGCTTCTTTTAACCCTTCCACTTTCAAACTAAGAAACTTATTTTCTTTACCCCCTTCATAATGAATAGCTAGTGCCCTTCTTTCTTTATCCGCTGCCCATGCCAAACTGTTCTTGGTTTCCTGAGATGAAATTACAATGAAACTCCAAGGCTGCATGAATCCTACAGACGGCGCATGATGTGCAGCATCCAAGATTCTGCGGAGTATATCCTTTGAAATGGGCTTGGGCAAAAAACTCCTGATATCCCTTCGGTTATAAATGGCTTTATATACGGCTGCTTGTTCTTCATTATTAAACATAATTTCCCCCCATGCTTCTGGCTCCCCAGAAATTTATCTAAAAATTCAATATGAATTTTACAGGTAAACCCTTACAATTAAAAGTGACTTTCCAGATATCCCTGGATTCAGCTCGTTCCGTCCACAACAAGATTCGCTCTTTCTTGCGGCCTTTGCGCGTCGACATATAGATCTTCATGAACCATCCAATTATCCTCCCACATTTGACGCGCATCTTCACCATCCCGCTCGAGGCCACGTTTCAAGCGCTGATCGCGGGGACATTCCACCCATATCGTGAAATCATGGGACCCTGCCAATTCTTTACGGATAGAATACGTCCCTTCAATAATGACAAGGCCTCCAGCAGGAACGATATGCCATTCGGCCATAGTGTCCGTTTCCCAATCATACCTTTGATACCTTGCATCATTCCCTACAGTAAGCGGTTTTAGGATTTGGTTAAAAACCCGTTCCCAATCACAATCCGCTCCAATCTGTTTTTGGGCTGGGGGCAACTGGATCCTTTTCGATGATGGCAAATAAAAATCGTCCATATGAACGACTGCGCTACCTGGACACTTTGCATGGATAAGGGAAGCGAGTGTACTTTTTCCAGACCCGCCCCGACCATCGATGGCCATAATATATGGAGATCTTTTTTGGGAAATTTCGTGAATTTCAGCAATAAGATTTTTAATCGTATACTGTCCATTAAGTGTTGGAAAGTTCATAAGCATTCCTCCTATACTACTTATTTCTATTCGTCCTCCCTTATATTCCTTCCTTGTGGGGATAAAATGAAAAAAACTAAGAAGAAGGTGCTAGTAATGAACAGAATCCAATTTGCCGCCATTTTCGATATGGACGGCACCTTGTTTCAAACAAACAAGATATTAGGTTCTTCACTTGAAAGAACATTTGAGATACTTCGATCAGAAGGGAGCTGGACAGGGAATACCCCGCTTGCCAAGTATCAAGAGATTATGGGCGTCCCGCTGACAGTCGTATGGGAAACTCTATTACCTAAGCATCCCGATCATATTCGCCGACAGGCTGACCAACTTTTTTTAGATTGCTTGATTCAAGAAATCAAACAAGGGAATGGTCAGCTTTTCCCCCTCGTCATGGAGACCTTGTCAACGATCAAACAGCTTGGAATTTCCATTTTCATTGCTAGCAACGGTCTAGTAAAGTACCTGGAAGAAATCTGTTCTTATTTTGGGCTGCATGAATTCGTTACGGACATATATAGCGTGGAAAGGTCCTCGAAAGGCTCGAAGACCGAATTAGTGCAAATGTTGTTGAAAGACTATCGAATTGATAGCGCCATTGTGATTGGGGATCGAAAATCCGACATCGAGGCAGCAAAGAAAAATGGCTTATCGGCTGTAGGCTGCCAATTTGGATTTGCCGAAGAAAATGAATTGGCTGATGCTGATCTGTTCATCGCAGATTTTTCTGAACTTCAAGCTTACCTTTCAAAATGGATACTAAAGTCCGCTCACCAATAGCTTTTCCTGTTCTGCAAGCATCACGGCTATCTTATCCTGGATTGCCGTAATGCCCTTTTCTTCCATGAAATTATTCACGATGATCGAAAATATGACTCTTTCCCCTCTTTTGGTCGTCACATAACCTGATAGAGAGCTCGTTCCTGAAATGGTCCCTGTTTTCGCACGAACGTTCCCAGCTGCATTTGTCCCTTTCATTCTCTTTCTAAGCGTACCGCCTACCATCCGCTTTTCATTTCCTGCAATCGGCAAAGCGTTCAAGTAAGCAGGAAACCACGTTTTCTCCTGTACGGCATATAGCAGTTTCGTTATTTCATTCGCTGGAATCATATTGACTTGGGATATGCCAGATCCATCACGCATCTTGATTGTTTGCATATTGAGACCCAAACCCTTCATTTGATTTCGAGCGACCTTCAAACCATCCTTCCAGCTTCCCTTCCCTACTGCTTCTTTGCCCATTTCTTTCACCAAAACCTCAGCATGGCCGTTATTGCTCAATTTCATGAAAGGAATAAGCAGTTGTGAAAGTGGCATGGACTGATGAGTGGCGATCAAGTCCGCTCCTACAGGGGCTTTTCCTTTTTTCCTTTTTCCCAACACTTTAATTCCATGTTTCTTCATTGACTTTTCAAATAGGCTCAGGGCATATTCTGTGGGATCTTTCACTGAGATCCATTCTTCGGTCACCCCGGCATGCTCCGGAATGGTCCCGGTGATTGTAATGACATCTGTGCCATGAGACCGTTCAACTTCAATTTCCTGTTTGCCGTCTGCCGCTACTGTTTTCGTTTTGTTGATGATCTTCACGTAATCCGTTTCAGGCTTCAGCATCACCTTTGCCATTTTTCCAGCCTTTTCCCCGGGGGTTATCTCCACGATAATGGTACCGGTATCGTAGTCATCATTCGGGGAAGCGGTTAAAGCTGAAACAGCTGCTCCGTAATATTCCTGTTCATCGCTCCAGACCAAGTCTCGGGAATAACGGATATCATCATACCAAGAATCATCCCCTATAAGATCTCCATGAACGAGCTTAACTTGCTTGTGCTTCAGTGACGATGCCAGCTCATCAAAATCCTTTTCCAATAATGTTGGATCTCCTTTTCCCTTCAGATAAACATTCCCCTGCAGAACATGGCCAACCTGCACCCCTTTTATGTATAGTTCCGTTTGAAAAACATGATCTTCCCCTAATGTTTCCAGCGCAGCTGCTGCAGTCAAAAGCTTAAGGTTCGAAGCAGGCCGCAATCTAGTTTGCGACCCTCGTTCATAAATCATTTCCCCCGATTCCGCTGATCGGATGGAAATTCCCGTTAACGCCCCTGCCAACCCTGGTGAATCATCCAAAATTTGTTGAATTTCCTGTCCTAGGTTTCCATCATCATTCGCAGCCTGCATCGATTCTCCATTAAAAAAACAAATCAAAAACAGGAAGAATATAAAACTCAACTTCCTTTTATATGTCAAACCTATCACTCCCACTCTAAAAACTCACCACCTCTATCTTGTCCATTTTACGGTCATTTAAAAAAGAAAATATCCACATGATGGTCTCTATTTATACATACTCAAGAAAGGCAGGATTATTCGACCGCCATTCAATGGAATCCAATTGGCGATCCTTACTTCATGATTCATTTACATGTACGATTACAGGGAACTTTTTTGAATGATAATCCGTATAAGTATAAAGACATAGTAAGGAGTGAATATATGTATTCAAAGATACAGCCACCAACGAAGAAAATTTCCAAAGAATCCGTGAAGGTATGGCGGATGACCGAAGCCATTACCAACTTCATTACCCTCGCCGTCTTTTGCATCCTATTATATGTTGATGATTATTTCGCTTGGAAAGAATGGATTGGATGGATTTTATACGGACTTATCACATTATCTTTTTTCCATGCAATCTGGTCCATCTTCATTGAACCAATCTTGTTGCAAAAGTATTGGCGTTACGACGTGAACGAAGAATTCATTCAAACAAAACGCGGAGCTTGGAGTGAAACGCATGAACTCATTCCGATGACGAAGGTTCAGTCCGTCAAATTGAACCAAGGCCCGTTTTTGCGAAAATATAACCTTTATTCACTAAGTATCGGAACAATGGGGGACTCACATGACATACCTGCCATCCCCGAGAAAGAAGCGTATGAATTACGAGATAAAATTGCCCATTTCGCTAAAATTAAGGAAGTGGATTAACAATGGAAGAACATGTAAAACGATTACACCCTTTCAAAATCCCCTTCGAATTATGGAAATTGCTGAAAGGGAATGTGTTTTTCATAATCATGCTTTATGTCCTAAACTTCGGTTCTGAAAAGATGTATATGAAGGTACTCCAAATCGTTTTTTTAGTTTATCTGATTTGGAATGTCCTTTCTATCATCCTTAAATGGTATACGTATAAATATCAAATCAAAGAAGGAACCATTTATATTACCTCAGGGATCATTTCGAAATCTTATCGAACGGTCCCGCTTCATAAGGTACAGAATGTTCAACAACGTACGACGGTATTCCATAAGATTTTCCGCTTAACCTCTTTAACATTCGAAACAGGGATGACTGGTGATCAGGGTACCTTACCTTTTGAGGTTATTTCCCGAAAAGAGGCCGAACGGCTTGAGGGGGAATATTCTTCAAAACAGGAACTTCAGGTTATCGAATTGGATAGCCCCGAAGAACGAATAGCGGAGGATATGGAACCAATTGAAAAAACGATCCATTTCACGCCAACTAAACAGGATGTGCTGAAAGCTTCCTTTACATCACTCAGCTTTTTGGCTCTTATCCCAATTGTAGCTACGTTATATAATACACTCGATGATTTTATCAATTTGGAGAATGCCGAAGGGTTCTTTGCCAAGTTATTGGATACGTGGTGGATCATAACCATCGTTCTTGTCGGCCTCATATGTATAGCCGTTGCCTTCGGAATCATTTCCACATTCGTTAAATATGGAAAATATGAAATTTCATCCGATCACGATCGTATATATATCAAGAAAGGTCTACTGGATGAATCTGCTTTTTCCATTCAGAAAGAAAAAGTACAAGCTGTCGAAATCTCCCAATCAATCATTAAAAGGGTGCTAGGCTTGGCAGAAGTGAAACTGATCAGCGCAGGAAGTACGGGTGATGAAGAGCTAGAAACAAATACTCTCTATCCTTTTTTATCGATTGAAATGGCATATGGAATGGTAGAAGAGATTTTACCCGCTTACAAAGTGGAACGGTCAATGGAGTCGCTATCGAAGCAGGCCTTCAAAATCCGAATGCTGCGGCCCAGCTTTTTCTGGATTCTCACAACAGTGGCAATCTATTATTTCAAACCCTCCCTATGGTATATATCGCTGATTTTACTCGCCATCATTTATACATTGAGAATTCTAGATTACAAAAATAGCCGTTACTTGTTAAATGATGAGTTTATTCAGTTTAAGTCCGGAAGTTTGGAAACATCACTATTCATTACCAAAAGAAGCAGGGTCATTCAAATTGAGGTGGAACGTACGAAGTTGCAAAAGCTTTTCGGGCTTGCCTCAATCGAAACGATCAACCGCTCCAAGCCTGTGCACCATACAAAGCTCCAAGATGTATCCGTTGAATATGCTGACGAGTTTTACACATGGTATACGGGCAGGACAAAAAATATCCAAGTCGAATAAGATTCAATGATTGGAAGAGTTGACTATAGCGGTCAGCTCTTTTTTTTCATCTATATTCCACTCCATGCCAACTGCAGAATACCTTATATTTATGTTGGAGATTCCGACAAAATTAATATTGGCAATTTTCCAACTTCAATCTTCAAAAAAGGGAAAACAGACCGAAATATCTATAGAAGCCAAAATTAATTAGAGATATATAATGAGGATTGTCCATATGAAAAGACTGAAGGACTGATATTTTAATTCGCTAAAAAAACAAATATTGATTCCCTTTTTAGCTTTGATCATGATAAGCGGAATGGCCATCTCCTACATGAGCTATAAAAATAGTATCGATATGACGACCCAGGTACTTACCGGAACGACGGAAGAGCAAGTAAAGTCAATGAATGATTCTTTCGAAATCTTCTTTCAAAAAACGGAGAATCAATTGGATAGGATCGGTAAGTATCCTATCATGAGTAGTTCTGATAAGTACCCAGAATCCATAATGGATGAGTTTTCCCATACACAGTCAAGCAGTTCCGAAATAAATGGTTTATACCTCGGCACTGAGAAAGATGGAAAAACATTAATATTCCCAAAAGCTGAATTGCCGGCTGACTTCGATCCAAGACAAAGGGATTGGTATCAATCCGCATTGAAACAAAAAAACAAGACCATTTGGACGGAACCTTATACAGATCGGGCGACGAATACACTTGTCATCACGGCAGCAAAAGCCATATATGATGGAGATGAATTAATAGGCGTGATCGGCGTCGACATTTCGATCGATACATTGATCACGATGATTAATCAAACGAAATTCGAAAAAACTGGCTATACCGTTTTGCTTGATAAGAAAGGGTTATTCGTTACACATCCTGACAAGAAAAAAATTCAACAGGATATATCAAAGGAAAATATCTTCAGAAAAATGAAAAGTGAATCCGGTTCAATGATAGAGGAATATGAAGGGCAAAGCCGGATCATCGGATACGCCACCAATCCAACCACTGGATGGCGAATTGCTGGAGTAATGGAAGAAAATGAAGTGATAGCCCATGCAAGCCCGATGATAATCGGTAATATCATCACAATGTTAATCGTCATACTGTCACTGCGCTATTTGCCATCTTCATAACCCGTTCTTTAACAACTCCCATTAAAAAGCTGCAAGAATCCATTCGGAAAATGGCTGACGGCGATTTCACACCCAGGACTTCCATTCCCGGAAAGGATGAGATTGGGCAACTTTCAGAAGACACCAACATAATGACCAGGAATATGAGCCATATGTTAGGGGTTGTCAACAACCTTTCCGATAAAGTATCCGATTCATCCATGACACTGGTGGCTAGTGCAGATGAGAATTCAGCGGCAGCTAACGAGGTGGCCCTGACGATGGAACAAATAGCGGCCGGTGCCATCGACCAAATTGAAGTAGGGCAGAATAACGAAAGGGCTGTAAAGCTTTTGGCTGACAAAATCAATGATCTTGAAGCGCAAGCGAGCAATATGGCCACGGAATCCGAAAATATCTTCAAGGCTTCCGAAAACGGAATCACTCAAGTGCAAGGCCTAAAACGGCAATTCAATGAAACTTCCATAATATCCAACAAGATGAGTACGGCAGTCAAATCTTTGGATGCACGGTCAAATGATATCAATGCGATTGTAAAGACCATAAGCGGAATTGCCGGACAAACTAATTTACTCGCTCTGAATGCTGCCATCGAAGCAGCCAGGGCAGGTGAACATGGAAAAGGGTTTGCAGTTGTTGCCGATGAAGTGAAAAAACTGGCCGAACAGACGAAAAACTCACTAAAGGAAATCTCGGAAATCATTCAAGCCATGCAAACCGATACAACCAATACCGTTGATTTGATTGACCAAGTCAATCAAAAAATCCATCTTCAGGATACTTCTGTAACGGATACGGAAAATGCCTTCAGTCACATTGCATCCATTATCGCGAATACATTCAGCAATTTTGACGAAATAAAAAAGATGATGAACGAAATGGTATCCGAGGTCACACGGATGGCGAGTAATGCAGAACAATTAAACTCGATCAGCCAGGAAACTGCGGCAGGAACTGAAGAAGTATCTGCTTCCGTAGAACAAACGAATGCTTCCATGGAACAATTAAATGCCCTGGCTAGTGAATTGGATGCCCTATCCCAGGATATGCACAAGGAAATACGGAAATTTACATTCTAATCAAAAAAAGGACGGGCCCTAACGGGATCCGTCCTTTTTTAACTTACAACTTAAAGAGGTCTTCTACTGTTCGTTAGCGTTTCATCGGTCTCTGTAATTCCTGAGTAGGAAGAGTTGGGTTTACTCGCATCCGAATCGACTAACACAAGCAGCTTACCACCCTTAACATCCGCTTCATAACGATTCGCCTCTTCTTCAGGTATGCCCATACCGATTAATGTACCGGCCAATCCTCCAGTACCTGCACCTACAGCCGCTCCGGCTAATGTGGCAGCAAGCGGCCCAGCTGCAAGTACCGGTCCGATTCCCGGAATCGCCAGTGCACCCACACCTGCCAATAATCCGGCAGCACCGCCCAAAATTCCTCCGGTCGCCGCACCGGCTGCAAGTCCCTCTTCAACCTTTGTACCCGTTTCTTCATTCACTGTCTTTAATTCTTCTTTATCTTTCGCAACTACTGAAATATCTTCACGGTTATATCCTTGTGCCTGCAATGACTCAACAGCCTTAATGGCTTCTTCTCCAGTTTCATATACACCAATTATACGTTTATCCATATTTATCATCCTCCTTAAAGAATGTAAATTGTCGCTCCCCCTTTACATACCCCGTGGGAAGAAAAGGTTAAACGTTTTTTAACAAGAAAATATTTTTGAGTTAACCCTTACTAAGAAAGGGTATATATACTAATAGTATGCATATTTTTAGGGGGTTTTCTTTTTGCTAATCGAGTTACTTAAGGATTTAGTATCTATTGATAGTTCATCGAAAGAAGGAGCCAACGAAGCAGTTGAATACTGTGCGAACTGGCTTAAAAAACAAGGAATTACCGTAAATGTGATCGTCAATAACGGTTATAAAATGCTTGTTAGCGAGATTGGCAGCGGAGATAAAACCGTAATTTGGAATGGCCATGTGGATGTTGTCAGCGGGACGCCTGATCAATTTTTCCCTGAAGTTCATGAAGGAAATTTATATGGACGCGGGGCAGCCGATATGAAAGCTGGGCTTGCAGGGATGATGTGTGCATTTACCGAACTGAAAGATAAGGGCCTAGGTTTGAAAATCCAGCTTCAGATTGTATCAGATGAAGAAATTGGCGGGTTGAACTGTTCTGGATATTTAGCGAAACATGGTTACAGAGGGGACTTCGTAATATGCGCTGAACCGACACAATTGGGAATCGGTCTCCAGGCAAAGGGTGCACTTCGACTCGATATTGAAGTATCCGGCAAATCCGCACACGGAAGCCGACCATGGGAAGGCGTAAATGCAATCGAAAAGGCCTATAATCTCTATCAAAAAATAAAGGAACTTCCTTTCACCCGGGATCATACCCCCCTTTACTCTTCCCCTTCAATTAACCTAGCAAAAATAAAAGGTGGGGATGTCTACAATAAGGTACCGGATGCGTGTTTGCTCAGTCTTGATATCCGCTATCTTCCTACGCAAACAATGGAAGAGATCATTGCTCAGATCGAAAGTGTGACAGGAAAGAATCTCCACCTTAATATGTACAGTAAACCTGTAAAAACAGAAGAGTCAGACCCATTCATCACACTGCTTCGCCCGATTATCGAAAAGAACACCCATCGAGATGCTGTCATTTTTGGACAACATGGCTCCGCAGATACCGTCTTTTTTGCGGCATATAATATACCAGCCATTGAATTCGGACCTAAAGGTGAGAACTGGCATGGAGATAGGGAATGCGTTAATCTTGAATCTGTGGCAGTATATCAAAAAATGCTAGTCGATTTCGCTTCTGAATTTTCTTTAACTTAATCCATTTGGATGTTAACATCCGGCATCATTAGATGTCGGATTTTTCATTTCCTAAAAATCCTCTCTCACTAAAATATACAGCAGGTATTTGTCTATTATTGCGTTGTATTTTTACAAAATATACAGGACTTTAAAACTAAGTATTAATCAACCATTTTTTATATAATTAAACAAAATATGCCATGATATCAACATTATTAAACAAAAAAAACGCTCATACTGACATAATAAATATACATTTCCATTTAATGGACAAGTCCTTTAGACCTAGTTTACATTACATTTATTTATCAACGGAAACGTTTTTGTAACACAATTACTATTCCACCGAAACATTATTGTCATATATACCTGTTATTCTAAGTCTACGATTTAAAACAAAGGAGACTATTCATTTTGAAAAAAATACTACTTCCAATATTCACTGCTTTCTTGCTGGTATTTAGTTTTTCCGGAGTTTCATCGGCTGCTACTACTACATACAAAGTTAAAAGCGGCGACACACTATGGGGTATCGCCAATAAACATAATATAACAGTCAATCAACTCAAAGGTTGGAACAACCTGAAAAAAGATAACATCCATCCAAATCAAGTTTTAAAGGTTAAGAAAACTTCGACCTCTGCTAAACCTAAAGCTAAAGCTAAAACAACATCATCCAAGAAATATAAAACGATCACCGTCAATGCGACAGCTTACACAGCGAACTGCAAAGGTTGCAGCGGTATTACAGCATCAGGTCTTAACTTAAAGAAAAACCCTAACGCAAAAGCAATCTCAGTCGACCCTAAGGTCATTCCGCTAGGAACTAAAGTTCATGTAGAAGGATACGGGGAGGCCATTGCCGCAGATAAAGGCGGCGCAATCAAAGGAAATAAAATTGACGTCTTCTACTCTTCTCACTCAAAAGCAATGAATTGGGGCAGAAAAACGGTTAAAGTAAAAGTCTATAAATAATGATAAGTGCCAGCCTGATATCTTTCAGGCTGGTCTTTTGTTTTTTCCATTTACACACTTTAAAACAGCTAGTTTACCCTTAAATGATAAACATTTACCGAAAATTCAGTCAATGTTATGATTAGTACATCTTAACCAAAAGAGAGGTGTGCACTTTGAATATTGTCATTATAGGGGCCGGAGCACTCGGTTCTTACTTTGGAGGCAGATTGCAGCAGGCTGGTCAGCATGTTCAATACCTTGTCCGAAAAAAACGTGCCGAACAATTGAAAGAAAACGGCATCAGCATATCAAGCCCACATGGAAACTATCAATTTAACGACCTGCATATCACAGAAAATGTAATCGATATAGACAAGGTTGACCTTGTGGTTCTCGCCGTAAAAGGCCAGCATCTGCAAGGTACCCTCACAGATTTAAAGGTCCTTGTTGAAAAGGGCGCAAAGGTCCTTCCGCTTTTGAATGGATTGGAGCATATATCCATTTTACAAGAAGAACTGGGCGATGAAGCCGTCATGGGAGGAAGTGCCTTCATCATTGCCACCCTTGATGAAAAAGGTCATGTCATTCACTCCAATGATAATCACGATTTAATCTATGGCCCGCTTCACCCTTCACAGAAAAATATTTGTGATGAATTTGAACAGGCGGTCGGATCAGCTATCATGGAGGTAAGCAGGACGGAAAACATATTAATCAGGATGTGGATCAAATACATGTTCATCACCGCTTTCTCGGGTGTAACAACCGCCTCCAACCTCCCTATCGGCACGATACGGAGATTCCCGGAAACCCATGGATTGCTGGAAAATGTCCTTGTTGAAATGAAGGAACTTGCAAACGCTTATGACGTTGGGATTACCAGGCAGAATATTGCTCAGGCTTTGGAAAACATGGCAGGTTTACCGGATGAATCAACCTCTTCCATGCATCAGGACCGAAGGAAGGGCCAAACCCTCGAAGTAGAACATTTACAGGGCGGCGCACTGCGCCTTGCTGACAAGGCCGGCTTGAAACTTCCTGTGATTGGAGCCCTTTATGCACTCATAAAACCATTTGAAAATTGATTTTCCTCAATACCGGAGCTCCGCCGGTATTTTTTTATGCTGCTTAGGTATACATGAGACCTAAATCACTATCATTTCCTCTTCTACCCATCATTTGAAATCCACAAGACCAAAAAGACCAAAAAGAACAATATCACCAAAAGAATATTCTGATTCTTCCTTCTGTTACACTATAGTCAAGTTAAGAAAGCGCTATCATATAGCAAAGGAGAATGCACCTTGAAAATATTAAAAAATCTAACAGTTCAGGTCATCATCGGTATCATATTGGGTATAACAGTCGGTTTCTTCTTCCCTGCTTTTGGTGAACAGCTGAAAATATTAGCTGATTTATTTATTAAAATGATAAAAATGGTCATTGCACCAATCATCTTCTTAACCGTTGTTATCGGGATCGGCGGCATGGGTGATATGAAGAAGGTCGGCCGCATCGGCGGAAAGGCCCTGCTCTATTTTGAAATCGTTACCACCTTCGCCCTTGCTATTGGAATTATCGTAGTTAATATGCTAGGACCTGGCAAAGGTTTCAACATCGATTCAGTCGAAGGCGGAGATGTATCACAATATACAACAGCCGCTTCCGAAACGGAACATGGCGCAATGGCCTTCATTTCTAACATCATCCCTGATAATGCTGTTGCTGCAATGGCTGGCGGGGACTTACTCCCAATTTTATTCTTTGCCGTATTATTCGGATTATCAATGGCGGCGATGGGACCAAAAGTACAACCTGTCGTCTCCTTCCTTCAACATATTGCTGATATTTTCTTCGGCATAGTCAGTATGATCATGAAAGTATCTCCATTGGCGGCTTTTGGGGCAATGGCTTACACAATCGGTAAGTTCGGTCTTAGTTCACTAAGTTCCTTAGGACAATTAATGGGTAGCGTATATATCACCATGGCACTATTCATCATTCTTATCCTTGGTTCGATCGCAAAAATCTACGGCTTTAATATTTTCAAGTTCATTGCCTATTTAAAAGAAGAGATTCTCTTAGTTTTAGGTACATCTTCGTCGGAATCCGCCCTCCCAAGCGTGATGAAAAAACTCGAAAAATACGGTTGTTCAAAATCCGTAGTCGGTTTAGTTGTCCCAACTGGTTACTCTTTTAACCTTGATGGCACATCCATTTACTTATCCATGGCAGCGATTTTCATCGCCCAAGCCTATGGTATCGATTTAAGCATCTGGCAGGAATTAACCCTTCTGGGAATCTTGATGTTAACGTCCAAAGGAGCTGCTGGTGTAACGGGATCCGGTTTCATTACACTTGCTGCAACATTAGCTGCCTTCCCAATGATTCCGGTTGAAGGAATGGCACTACTTCTTGGAGTCGACCGCTTCATGTCTGAAGCACGCGCAATCACTAATCTAATCGGTAACAGTGTTGCTACTGTGGTCATTTCTAAATCCGAAGGTGAATTCAATCCAAATCAAGCCATCTCAGGTGATATGGGTGAAGTGGCCGTCTCATCGGAAAAATAATCGAAACCATGATTGTAGAGGTGTGCAACTTGCACCTCTTTTTTTATGTCTTCCTCCTCCACATTCTACAAGGAATAGTCGAGTTTCAAAAAAATAGCCAATCAAATAAATTTCAGTATCATCGGAAAGTGTTTATACTTTTATGTAACAGGTAAAGGTATAAAGTTAAAAGTTTTTTAGTAGTTTGATGGATTTAACCAAAATAGGAGGTTTTATCATGAAGGATTACGGATTATTTATTAACGGTGAGTGGTCGGATTTTGGGTTGGATAAAATTGAAGTGAAAAACCCGGCAACGGATGAAATAGTTGCCACCGTTCCTAAAGGCGGTGCGACTGAAGCAGCCAAGGCTGCAGATGCCGCTTATGATGCCTTTACGGATTGGTCAGCACTCTCAGTTTACGAACGTGCAGAACTAATTTGGAAATGGCATCGATTGATTGATGATAATAAAGAAGAACTTGCCAAAATCATGACTGAAGAGCAAGGCAAGCCCTTTAAAGAGGCTCTTGGCGAAATGACATATGCAAATGGCTTTTTATCTTGGTTTGCCGAAGAAGGGAAACGGGTCTACGGCGAAACGATTCCTGCTTCCGTGTCCAATAAGCGGCTTTTCGTGACTAAACAGCCTGTAGGAGTTGTAGCTGTCATTACGCCTTGGAACTTTCCAGCAGCCATGATTACAAGAAAAGTGGCACCAGCCCTTGCCGTCGGCTGCACAGTCGTCATTAAACCGGCAAACCTGACTCCCATAACAGCTTTAAAAATGGCTGAATTAGCGGAAGAAGCTGGGATTCCAAAAGGAGTCATCAATGTCGTGACAGGTAAATCATCAGAAATCGGTGAAACTTGGCTTCAAGATACAAGGGTCCGTAAGTTGACGTTCACCGGGTCTACAGAAGTCGGTAAAACCTTAATGAGGGGCTCAGCCGACACAGTAAAGAAAATCTCGCTTGAACTTGGAGGTCATGCCCCCGCGATCGTTCTTGAAGATGCCGACCTTAATAAAGCGGTTGATGGCATCATCAGTTCAAAATTCCGTAACGCTGGACAAACATGCGTCTGTTCAAATCGCATTTATGTCCACGAAGCCATTCAGGAAGCCTTTATCGAAAAGCTCGTTGCCAGGGTCAAAGAACTAAAAGTAGGAAACGGATTGGAAGATGGCATCGATATCGGTCCGCTTATCGATCAAAATGCAGTGGATAAGGTTCAAAAACAAATTGATGAAGCAATCAGCAGCGGAGCTAAGCTCGAAGCTGGCGGAAAATCAATCGGCGGCCTTTTTCTTCAACCAACCGTACTGTCCAACATTGATGACAGCATGCTTTGCATGAAGGAAGAGACATTCGGTCCACTAGCTCCAATTGCATCCTTCAAGACCGATGAAGAGGCAATCAAAAGGGCAAATGACTCCATCTTCGGTTTGGCAGCTTACGTATTCACTGAAAATATCACCAAAGGCATCAAATTCACCGAGGCACTTGAATTCGGTATTGTAGGATTGAACGACGGACTTCCTTCCGTTCCACAAGCTCCATTTGGCGGATTCAAGCAAAGTGGGCTCGGCCGCGAAGGTGGACACCAAGGCATCGAAGAATACCTTGAAGTAAAATATATTTCGTTAGGTTTGTAATTAATAAGCTTTCGTTCCTTCACTAAGAAAACGGGCCCGACTCAAATGAGTCGGACCCGTTTTTTCATTCCAATATATCCTCTTCAAGCTTTTCCTCTTTCCTGATCCTGATGAATTTTACGATATTCAATACAATCGTTTTAACAACGGAATAAGTAGGAACAGCCAAAATCATACCGATGATACCGGCAATATTTCCGGCGACGAGCAATAGGATGATGATGGTAAGCGGATGTGTGTTCAATTTTTTCCCGATGACTAACGGTGAAATGAAATTACCATCCAGTTGCTGGATGACCGTTACAACAAGAATGACCAATAACGCTTCGGCCGGTGAATGAATCAATGCCACTATGACCGCAGGAGCCACTCCGATAAACGGACCTACATATGGAATGATATTGGTTACTGCACCAATCAGCGCAAATAAGAACGCGTAAGGCAAACCAATGATTAAATACCCAATGAACGTTCCAATCCCAACAAACAAGCAAACAAGCATCTGTCCTTGTATATATGTAGTAAGCGTCCCGCCAGTTTCCTGAAGTACTGTTAAAGCTGGTTTTCTATAGCGAACCGGTACGAACTTCATGATGGAGCTTGGAAGCTTATCCCCATCCTTCAACATATAAAATAAGATGAAAGGAACCGTTACGACCACTAATGTTATATTCGTCACTACGCTAAAAACAGAAGATAAACTGTTCGTTATATTACTCGGTAAATTCGTCAAATATTTTTGAAGCGAATCTCCTACTTCTTGCAAAGGGACATAATCTTGTTCCACCGTCCACAAAAACCATTTTGACTCTGCTGAATCTTCAATGAACTTCCTAACTTGATTGAAATAATCCGGAAGGTTATTGATTAAATCCGTAACCTGTTTGGAAAGTGATGGGCCAACCAGACCGACCAACAAACTAACCAATCCTAGGAAAAATACATAAAGCAATACTATGGCCAATCCCCTTGGCACTCTTCTTTTAACCAGGAAATCAACAGTGGGGTTGAACAAAAAGTAGAGAAAACCTGAAATCAAGATGGGAAAGAACAATGTAGATGTAAAAATAACTATTGGTTCGAAAAGAAAAGAAATCTTTGTACCAACATAAAAAAGTAAAGACAATAGTAATAACTCTAACGTCCAAAAATGCAGTTTGGTCTTGAACAAATTATCTCCTCCACTATTACCATTCTATTTAACTTCCCTAAGGAAACAACATCATAAATTCGGAAAATCCTATGATGATAATCTTTCATTGTTAGCAGTTTACCATATTTCCATAACTTGAATGAATAATTATATACAAAAATAAAAGAAAAAATCATAATGACGCCATTCCCTACCTTTTTGATGTTTAAGCTTCATTTTACACTTTAAATCCGTTATAAGTTGAAGGAAAAAGAACTAATTGGAAACACCATACAAATTGCTCAGGAGAATAATCTATTTACCTTTCAATATTCCATTGGAGTTGACGAAAGATTCATTGGTTTCCACAAATATCATAAAGTGGATAAATAACAAGGGCGAATCCAAATAAAAAAACCCGCTGTAATGGCGGGGTTTTGACTCTTATTTTTGATCTTGAAGTACTGCTTCAAGCATCGTACCGTTTTTAGCTAGGTTTGTATGCCATGAGAATGCTTTTTCAAGAATATGTGGAGTTTGATGTCCTCCAGTTTGCGCAACAGCTTCAGTGAAGTATGCACGAAGCTGCGGACGGTAGTCAGGATGCGCACAGTTTTCGATGATTAACTCTACGCGCTCTTTTGGTGCCAACCCGCGTAAATCAGCGATCCCTTGCTCTGTCACTAATACATCCACATCATGTTCAGTGTGATCCACATGAGAAACGAAAGGAACGATACTGGAAATATTGCCGCCTTTTGCATATGATTTCGTTACGAAAATACCTAAGCGTGAGTTGCGGGCAAAATCTCCTGATCCACCAATTCCATTCATCATTCTTGTCCCAGAAACATGTGTTGAGTTTACATTACCGTAGATATCACACTCTAACGCTGTATTGATTGAAATCAAACCAAGACGGCGGATGATCTCAGGGTGGTTAGATATTTCTTGTGGACGAAGAACAAGTTTATCACGGTACTTCTCAAGTTCACCGTAAACCTGTTTTCCTTTTTCTTCAGCTAATGTAATCGAACAACCTGAAGCGAATTTAACTTTTCCAGCATCGATTAAATCGAATACCGCATCTTGCAGCACTTCTGAATACACTTCCAAATCTTTAAATTCAGAATCAAGGAAGCCCGCGAATACTGCATTTGCCACTGATCCTACACCTGATTGAAGCGGAGCCAGGCTTTCAGTTAAACGACCAGCCTTGATTTCTTCACGAAGGAAGTTAATAAGGTGGTTTGCGATGGTTGCAGTTTCTTCATCCGGCGGCACGATTGTAGAAGGTGCATCAAGATCTGTAGAAACGACGACCCCCATTACCTTTTCAGGGTCAACCTGAATACCGATCGAACCTAGACGATCGCTTACGCTAGTCATAGGAATCGGTTCGCGTTCCCCTTGTTTAGCTGGTGTATATATATCATGCAACCCTTCCAATCCTTCTGGATGGGATACGTTCAATTCAATGATTACATGTTTAGCTTCTTGAACGAATATGGCTGAGTTACCTACAGAAGTTGTCGGGATGATTAACCCTTCTTCTGTAATCGCCAGTGCTTCGATGATTGCAAAATCTATAGGTCCGACAATGCCTTGACGGACTTGTTCAGCTGTATGAGATAAATGCTGATCCACATATGTGACTTCATCAGCATTGATTTTATTACGAATGCCTTTGTCCGCTTGGAACGGTAAGCGTTTGTTAATGATACCAGCTTCCGCCATATGTTGGTCGACTTCAGGTCCTAAAGAAGCACCAGTATAAACATCAACTTTGAATTTTTCAGTTTTAGCTCTTTCAACCAGAGCCATTGGAATAACTTTAGCATCACCAGCACGGGTAAATCCACTCATACCGAGTTTCATCCCATCTTTAATCCATGAAGCTGCTTCTTCCGCTGTAACTACTTTCCCCTTAAATTGTTCGTTGCGAATTTTTTTGAAAACGCTTTCGTTCATACAAAAGACCCCCATTTTTCGCTTTTCTTACACTTAATTTTACCAAGCCAGTGTAATAGTTACATTCATTTCCGAATGAAAAGCCTTAAATGGAGCATAAACCAGCATTTATTTCACACAAAGGAGTAACACTAAAATCCTAAAGCCCTTCTGAATTGACTTGCATATGTTTGACTTACTTGGATTTTGGAATTGTCCTTCATTATTAGTAAAAATGTAGAATGAAAATCAGGAAGGATTTCCTGTATATAGTTAATATTGACGATGTACGAACGATGCACACGAATGAATAAATCACTAGGTAAAATGTATTCCAATTCACTTAAGTTCATTTTATGAAATCCACTCACACGTTCGGACTGAATTTTAGTTTTCCTATTTTGAGCTTCCAAATACATAATTTCATCATAAGGTAGCGGTATCCAGCGTTCATCTGTTTTAATGGTCAAGAATGATGTCGGTAAAATTAATGGCTTTGAAGGCAAAATGGCTGTTACCGCCCCTAAAGGATTGCCCTCGTCCATGATAGGTACACTCAGCCCATAGTAGGGTACGCCAAAAACATTACTTTCAACTTGCACCCCTATTTTTTTACGGACACTCAGAGCTTTATATGTCGCCGTGTTTTCACTAATTAAATCACCCGGTTTTATTCTTAGGTCAACTTGTTTGCTCGGTTGATAATAAATGTATTTTTTGGAATCAGCCACAGAAATTGAAGCATCCTTCGGAACAAACTCCCTGATGATATTTAAAACGGATTCGACCGTAAATTGATCCATTTCCCTTCACCTCTTAAAAGAACATATTAATAATTTCCCCATCATTAAACAGGGCATTCGCGAATAATTTTTGGAGGACTTACATTTTTTCGAATTCACTTTTCGCAAATTAAAGAAAAAACGAATTAACTAAGCGAAAAGTATCAAAAAAGGCAAAAAAATTGGATTTAAATTTATGTCCTTTTATCTATTATAGTTGGAAAGCTCCTCGATTTCCATGGGGGATGCATAAAAAAGCCGTTCTCCTTCATAAGGAAACGGCTAAAAGGTTATTTTTTAAATCGGGGATCTTGAAACGAGGACTTTATTCGAAGTGATAAAATTTCTTCTAAATTTTTTAATGGTAATTCCAATAAAAAGGGTCGGTCATCAGGTTGATATACATCCTCTGAAATGAGCGTATTAACGATCTTCTGTTTTTTTGCATTAACAATTCGGACCAGTCTCCCCATTTTCAGCTCCCTTTCTTTTTTTTATTGGATCCGGCACATTTGGTCGATTGAGTCACTGCATCAAATCTCATTCTTTAACGCACCATGGCCTTCTTTTCCGGTACGGATATTCACAACATTCGCCAATTCATAAATGAAGATTTTTCCGTCACCTGGTTTACCGGTACTCAAGAATTTCCTTGCTACATCCACAACATCCTGAACTGGAACTTCACACACGACGATTTCAATCTTCATTCGGTCATGTAATGACATTTCACGATTTCTGCCTCTATATGTTTCCACATAACTTTTCTGAAGACCCGTTCCTTTTACTTCCGAAACAGTCATTCCGCTTACCCCTATTTTGGCTAGTTCCGTTTTGAATTGTTCAAATTTAATGGGACGTGTAATGATTTCTATTTTCGTTAAAACCTCGGACATATGATCAACCCCCTTTTAAATTGATTCGTGATAGGCTTTTTCTCCATGAAGTGTAAGGTCAAGCCCCATGTACTCATCTTCTTCACTGACACGTAACGGAACGAAAAGGTTAATGGCTTTAGCGATGATATATGTGACCACGGCAACGAAAATATAAGTTACAACGATCGCTATGAGCTGCTTCCACAATAGGTTGAAATCTCCATAGAATAAACCGTTTGCCCCGCTTTCATTGACGGAAGTGGTCGCGAATAAACCTGTAGCGATGCCACCCCATGTTCCACCGATCCCATGTAATCCGAAAGCATCAAGAGCATCGTCATAGCCCAGTTTATTCTTCAAGAAGAATACGCCCCAAAAACAAACGGCGCCGCCTATGACCCCGATGATGATGGATGATGCAGGCGTTACAAATCCGCAAGCCGGTGTAATGGCAACCAACCCAGAAATAGCTCCGGATACTGCCCCCAGCAATGTCGCCTTTTTATTAGCCATATACTCAACGATCAGCCAGCCAACGATACCAGCAGCTGCTGCAACAGCTGTATTAACGAATACGTTCATCGCCACTTCATTGATTGTCAGTGCGCTTCCGACGTTGAAGCCGTACCAACCGAACCATATTAATGATCCACCCAGGAATGTTAAAGGAAGATTATGTGGTGCACTGTCCCCCGACTCTTTCCTTTTACCTAACATAATCGCTAAAACCAGACCGGCAACCCCCGAAGAAATATGAACAACGTTGCCACCTGCAAAATCAAGAGTACCAAGCTCTGCTAACCAGCCGCCTCCCCATACCCAGTGAGCAACAGGAGCGTATACGAATAAAGACCAAAGGATCGTAAAAATCAAGAATGCTGAAAACTTCATCCGCTCAGCAATGCCACCTGCAATGATCGATACTGTTAAAACGGCAAATGTCATTTGGAATAACATGAACAAACTATGAGGAATTGTTTTGCTGTATGGTCCAGGTGCAAAGCCTACATCATTTAAGCCAACCCAGTCCAGACCGCCCAGAAATGTATTACCAGGTGAAAATGATAAAGAATATCCAATCAGCACCCAAAGAATCGAAATGACAGCAAGTGGCATGTAACTATGCATTGCCGTATTCAGGACATTTTTACTTTTTACCATCCCTCCATAAAATAGGGCAATCCCTGGTGTCATTAACCAAACCATCATCGTCGCCAAAAACATGAATACTGAATCTGCCATTTGCATACTGTTTTTTCCCCCTTGTTTTTGTATATGTTATGTTTATTAACATTCAAATGTTATATTTTTTATCATAAACTTAATTTTCTAATGATTCAACTTATTTTTTAATGTTTCATACTAACAATGTTAGGTTAAATAACATAAGTTTTAAATAAAGGACCAGGATTCTATCGTCGTTATATTTCTCCCTCTACTCATGTCCGGGTTCATAGATTCAAATAAAAAAGGCCCTCCTATTGAGGGCCCTTCAAAAAAATATTCAGTTAACAGCAACGAGACACTTTCCCACCCTTTGCGTTATAGCGTTCATCCTGGGCTTCGCAGAAAAATTCTTTCCTGGTTTTCACAGGATCTTCAGGATGGTGCACTCTCATATGTGCCACATAAGTATCATAACTCGGAACGCCGACAAGCAAACTGACGAACTGCTTTCTGTAGCTGAGAATCTTAACTAATCTTTTCAACATTTCCTTCCCTCCCTTATGATGACCTCGATACATAAGGTGATTCATGTAAATCTATTTTCTCGTTCTTCAAGACCTTTATCCATAACTTAATGGCAGAAATCAGGACAGTGATCACAACGATCATGAAGATGGCACATAGGGCAGCATCCACATAATCATTGACGATAACCCGTTTCATCTCAGATAGATTTGCTGCCGGAGCGAGAATTTCCCCATTATCATAGGCCGCTTTAAATTTATCCTTATGTGCCAAAAAGCCAATCGCCGGGTTTTCGTGGAAAAGCTTTTGCCATCCAGCCGTCATGGTCACTATCAATAAGAATGTAGTTGGCACAAGAGTGACCCATGTATACGCTTTTTTGCCCATTTTGAAAAGGACTGTCGTCCCAAGCAGCAACGCAATGGCGGAAAGCATCTGGTTCGCAATTCCAAACAATGGCCAAAGGGTATTGATTCCGCCAAGAGGATCAATGACCCCTTGATATAGGAAATACCCCCAACCGATTACACAAATGGCAGTCGCAATAATATTAGGTAGCCATTTATTCGTTTCGGCAAATGGCTTGTAAAAGGTGCCGATAATATCCTGTATCATAAAACGCCCTACCCTGGTTCCCGCATCAATGGTGGTCAATATGAACAATGCCTCGAATAGGATCGCGAAATGATACCAGAACGCCATCAGGGACGCTCCACCAATCACTTGTGAGAAGATATGGGCCATACCGATTGCAAAGGTTGGCGCTCCACCAGTGCGGGATAAGATGGTCTCTTCCCCAACATCATCTGCAAGGCCGGTAATCATTTCAGGTGTCAAAATGAAACCCCAATCGGATATCGTAGCCGCCACTTGAGCCGGCTCCGTTCCCACAACGGCGCCCGGGCTGTTAATGGCAAAATAGATCCCTGGCGTCAGTACACAGGCTGCTATCATCGCCATGATGGCTACAAAGGACTCAGTCAACATCGCCCCGTATCCGATTGGACGTGAATGTGATTCACGTTCAATCATTTTCGGAGTCGTTCCCGATGAAACGAGAGCATGGAACCCTGACACCGCTCCACAAGCGATCGTTATGAATAAGAATGGGAATAAATTCCCTGAAAAAACGGGTCCTGTTCCATCAATGAATTGAGTGACGGCAGGCATTTCAAGGCTCGGCATGACAATGAAAATACCAAGCGCAAGTCCTATGATCGTGCCGATTTTCAAGAATGTGCTTAAGTAATCACGTGGTGCCAATAACATCCATACCGGCAAAACGGAGGCAACGAATCCGTATACAATCAGCATGATGGCGATCGTTTCTCCATCAAATGTGAACATTGGCGCCAATGTAGCACTTTCGGATACAAAGCGGCCGAAAAATAACGCAAGCATCAATAGTATAATGCCAATAATGGAACCTTCTCCAACACGACCGGGCCTTATATAGCGCATGTAGATGCCCATGAGGACTGCAATCGGTATGGTCGAGGCAATCGTGAACATACCCCATGGGCTGCCCACCAACGCTTTTACGACAACCAGGGCAAGTACCGCTAATAAGATTACCATGATGCCGAGGATTCCGATCATCGCAATCAAACCTGTAATCGGTCCGATTTCCTCTTTGATCATCTCTCCCAATGATTTACCGTTACGGCGCATCGAACCGAAGAGAATAACGAAATCTTGAACGGCACCAGCTAATACAACTCCGACTACAAGCCATAGTGTCCCTGGCAAATACCCCATCTGCGCTGCAAGGATGGGGCCAACAAGAGGGCCAGCTCCGGCAATTGCTGCGAAATGGTGGCCAAACAACACCCACTTATTTGTAGGCACGTAGTCCTTCCCATCATTATTCGCTTCCGATGGAGTCTGGCGATTATCATCTAGCTCAAACACTTTCTGTGCAATGAATTTACTATAAAAGCGATATGCAATTGAATAAACACAGAGTGCTGCAGTGACAATCCACATGGCATTGATGCTTTCCCCCCGGTTTAATGCGACGAAACCAAAACTCACCGCCCCCACCGCAGATATGATTCCCCAAAGAATGACCGACTTAAACGCTTTCATTTTTTACCATCCCCTCTCAATGGTTTACTATAAAAAATCTTCATTTCATATGGAGTTAGGCTATAATCCATTTAATTTAAAGAATTTTACGTATATTCAGAATTATATGTCATTATAATGTTTTTTAGCAATAGCAAAACAGGCGATTTGTAAAGTATTTTCCATTATTTTGTCGATAATTTCCTTTTTTTCTGTATTGGTTATTTCACTCTAAGAACGTCAATATCACCGCCAGTCCGTTAAATAATCCATGAATCAAAACAGATGGCCAGATGGACCCTGTCTTTTCGTATACCAAGCAAATACCAACCCGCTTATAAAATTGATCATTAATGTATTATAAGCAGGGATATGAACGACCATGAAAAGGAAGGAGCTGATGAACATTCCCCAGCTCTTTCCCGTTCGGACTCTAATCCAACGGTATATGAATCCTCGATAAAGGATTTCCTCATAAACGGGAGAAATGATGGCAGCAGAAATGAAGCCTATGAAGAAATTAAAGACTGTGACATTCTGTTTCACACTTTCCGTTTTTTCATTTTCATACGTTCCCCCTACGGCCATCATCAGGGCAAGCACCATAATACTGCTAAATATCAATACAATGGTCCAACCTGCTATCGGCCCCCAGTAAGACGCCGCAAATCGGCGAACCCCCACTTCCTTCCAAGATAAACTACATGGCCTTAAGCATACAAAAAAACCCTAACATAAAAACGATGGCCATAATGAAGCACATGGTCGTTCCTGCATATAAACCATTCCGAAAAAATGAATCGAACTGCTCTCTCAGCAAGAATTCAATGAAAACAGGCACAATGAAACATGATAACCCCAACATCCATACTCCTTCCCTAATTCCTGATATAAAGACCGTGTTGGATAAAAAGGCCTTCAAAGAATTGCTCCTTCATCAACAACATCAGACAATATCAAACATAAGGGAACCTGAAAACACTCTTAAGAACATCCAAACCTTGTTAAATAGCATAGAAGTCGAAGGAGATCTCGATTGGGAGCTGCTGCTGCCGCTAATCAACAGAAAAGAACATAATCGTGATCAATTATTCAGCAAAGAAGAACGGAAAACCTTGGACAAACTACCTAAGATGGAAATAGATAATATCGAAACAATGGATCAACCTAATAAAACGCATTGAATTAACCATCAAAATAGGATTTCCTGCCGAATCCGAGGAAGGAAGGCTGATCGCTGAAGATTGCCCGCTTTTATCCGAGTTGATTTTCGAAGGAAACAAAGATCTAGAGGAGAAATTCTGAGAAGTTCGTAAATCCGCAGCTGACTCTTACTCGGCAGGTTTATATCCGGTAAGGAAGAAATCCTTATTTTTAGAGGAGGCAGTCGCCTCTTTAAATGAAACGGAATGCAAGTTCAAAGTATAAGGTTTTGTGACCAACACAAAAAATGTGCGCCCGACGGCACACATTTTTTTCTTCATCCGGTCTGATTTCCCTTTAATGAACTGCGATAGAGTTCGTAATAAGGACCCCTTTGCCGCAGTAATTCATCATGTGATCCCTTTTCAATGATCCTTCCTTCATCAAGCACCAGGATTTGATCACTTTGCTGAATCGTATTCAATCGATGGGCAATGACAAAACTTGTCCTTCCCTCCATCAAACGATGTAATGCTTCCTGGATTTTCAGCTCGGTAATCGTATCTATACTGCTTGTCGCCTCATCCAAAATCAATAGAACAGGATCGGCTAAAATAGCCCTGGCAATCGATAAAAGCTGGCGCTGTCCCTGACTGATTCCACTGCCATCCTGATTCAAGATGGTATCATATCGGTCTGGCAGCTTCATGATAAAGGAATGCGCATTGGCAAGCTTGGCTGCATCCATCACTTCTACATCGCCCGCCTCCAGCCGACCGTAGCGGATATTTTCACGAATCGTACCTTGAAACAAAAAGGAATCCTGCAATACAAAGCCCATATGCTCGCGGAGACTGGACCTCTTCACCTGCTGGATATTCTGTCCATCGATCAAGATCCGGCCGCTGTTCGGCTCGTAAAAACGCGCAAGAAGATTAATGATCGTAGTCTTACCGGCCCCAGTGGGTCCTACAAGCGCGATGGTCTCCCCTTTTTCTGCATGGAAACTGACATCATATATCGTTTGACCGTCATCATTGTACGAAAAGGAAACACCTTCAAAATTCACCTCACCACATACATCCTGAAGTTCAGAGGCTTGTTTCTCATCTACTTCTTCTTCTTTTTCATCAAGTATGGCGAACACCCGCTCCGCACCGGCAACGGCCGATAGGAGTGTATTGAATTGATTAGCCAGGTCATTGAGCGGGCGGGTGAATTGCCTTGAATACTCGGTGAAAATGACAATGACCCCGATGGAAACTGTTCCTATGCCACTCAGCGCCAAAAAACCGCCGACAGCGGCTATTATAGTAAAACTTAAGTTGTTCAGTAAATTCATCAGTTTTGGAATCAGCCCAGAGTATGATTGTGATAGGAATCCGGCTTTCTTTAAGTTTTCACTCCGGGTGATAAAGTCACGGATCACTTTATCTTCCTGCGAAAAAGCCTTTACAATCCGTTGCCCCGAAATTGTTTCTTCTATAAACCCATTCAATTCTCCAAGGTTCTTCTGCTGTTCCTTAAAAAGCTTGCCCGTCCTGTTCGTTATCCACCTCAGCCCAAAAAACATAAGAGGAACGATGAATAAGGTTAAAACAGTTAATAAAGGGCTTAAATACAGCATCACTCCGATCGTCCCGACCAGTGTCAGCACACTTGAGAAAATCTGGATGACGGAACTATTCAAAGTGGAACTGACATTTTCTATATCATTCGTGACCCTACTCATCAATTCCCCATGCTGACGCCGGTCAAAAAAGGTAATGGACAGCTGGTGAAGCTTTTTGAACAATTGATTGCGCATCTCATAAACCGTATCCTGCGCGATTCCGATCATCCAATAATTCTGAAGCCACATGGATAGTGAATAGAATATATAGACTCCGAGAAGCCCGATAAGAAGACTAATCAGCCCCCCGCTATCCTTTGTGACAATATAATCATCGATGGCCATCCCTACAAGAAATGGGCCAAGCAATCCCAAAACCGAGCTTATCAGTACCATGAAAAGGACACAAAATAGCAGGCTTTTATTCGTTGCTAAGTAGGGGATGATCCTTTTTATCGTATTCCATGAGTTGACTGGTTTTGCCTTTTTCTTATCGGGAGATATTCTTCGACTCAAGAGAAATCCCCTCCTCCCCAAACTGTGAGTGAACGATTTTTCGATAAAGATCACTTGTTTGAATCAAATCCTGATGTTTCCCCAGCGCAAGCACTTGGCCATTTTCCAGCAACAAGATCTTGTCCGCCTCAATGGCTGTACTGATTTTTTGTGTAATGATGAGTGTTGTACATGTATAGGTCTTTAAAGCGGCGAGCAATTTACTTTCCGTTTTCAAATCCAGCGCACTCGTACTGTCATCCAGAAGGAGAATCTTCGGTCTGCGCACTAATGCCCTCGCAATCGATAACCGTTGTTTTTGCCCTCCGGACAGATTCACCCCTTTTTGCCCTAACTGCGTCTCATATTGTTTTGGGAGTTTCATTACGGTCTCATGAACCTGAGCATCCATGGCAGCTGCCATGATTTCCCCCATCGAGGCCCCTTCTTTTCCCCATGCAACATTATTTTTTATGGTTCCTGAAAAAAGCAAGGCTTCTTGCGGTACATAGCCGATCCTTTTCCGCAGCGAATTCAAGGGAATATCTTTCACATTCTGGTCATCTATTAGAATGGATCCGCTCTCAACTTCGTATAATCTCGGAATCAGCTGAAACAAGGATGTTTTCCCTGATCCTGTTGCTCCTATGATGGCAAGCGATTCTCCCGGATCGATAGAGAAGTTCAAGTTTTTCAATACCGGTGCATCTGTTCCAGGATAGCGGAAAGATACATCTAGAAACTTGATGCCTCCCCCTTTGACGGTATCACTCTTGCTTTCAATTTTGCCTTCATCAATATCTATCGGGGTTTCAAATATTTCCGTCACACGTTCCGCTGAAGCCTTTGCACGGGAAATGACCGTGATCAGCCATGAAAAAACGGAAAGTGATGCCGCAATCCTTGTGGCATAGTTGACAATCGCCACAACTTCCCCTACCTGTATATCTCCCGTTGTAATAAATTCGCTTCCAAGCCAAAGAATGATCAGAATCGCCACATTCATGACCAGCATCAGAACAGGCATGGTCGTTTCAATTAAACGAAGGGAAGTCACAGTCTTTCTTTTCAACCCGTCATTCGCATCGTCAAACCGTCCGATTTCATGCTCCTTACGAAGAAAGGCCTTGATCAAGCGCATGCCTGTCAGGTTTTCCCTCATGACCCCATTGACATTATCGAGCTTTTTCTGTACGAGCTTAAACAGCTTAGCCGCTCGTTTCATAACCCATCCCAGGAAGAAAACAAGAACCGGAATCGAAATGACCAAAACAAGGGAGAGTTTCAAATCGACCGCAATCGCCATTATCGCCCCCCCGATTACTATCAAAGGCGCCCTTGCCATGATACGAAGGCCCATGAAAACCGTATTTTGAAGCTGGGTCACATCATTCGTCATCCTTGTAATCAACGATGAAGTCGGGATATTATTCAAATTCGCAAAAGAAAACGCCTGTATCTTACCAAAAAGGCTTTTTCTTACATCATGTCCAAAGCTCTGACTTACATGTGATGCTGTAAAGGAATTAACGATCCCGCCAATAAATGAAAAAATGGAAAGTCCAACCATGACACTTCCCCATTTAATCACTACCGATAAATCTTTCTGTAAAATGCCATCATCAATTATTTTAGCAATAAATAGAGGTTGTAACAGTTCTACACCGAGCTCAACAATCATCAAGAATAAAGCAAGAATGATCAAGAGCCAGTATGGCTTAAGAAATGAGGCCAGTTTTTTCATCTATGACACCCTTCGATTCTTCATATGTAGATAGCATCTTTTCACCTCTCATTATACATTTTTATACAGATTATTTAAAAGATTTTAACTGATTTAAAGGATTGGTAAATAACTTGATTTTTTTAATAAATACCCTTGACAAATAACAGGAAGTAGGCGAAAATTCTAATTGATAATGATTTTCAATTTCATTATCAATCTCTGAAATTTGATAAACAATTACGATAATCTCATATCGTACCTTTTTGATATTGTACATAGATACAATGTCGCCCCGGCTTCTCTGTGCCTAGTAAAAATTATATGCTCATTAGCGAATGCAGTTCACTGGAATATTGCCCCCTCTTTATTCAAGTATTTATTCACGTTGGAAGCATATTAGGCAGCCGGGGATTATTTTTTTAAAAAACTAACAAACTTACTTATATAAAGGAGCAGGATGATCATGAAACTTGAAGATATCATTAAAGAACGGCGCAGCATCAAACGATTTAAGGACATTCCTGTTCCTATTGATATCATCCGATCACTATTGGAAACTTCGACATGGGCACCGAACCATAAACTTACCCAACCATGGCGCTTTGTCGTGGTGCATGGTGATAGCCGATTAAAACTCGCAGAGGCAACCCGTGCTTTCATGGCAGGCAAAGAGAAGGACCCGGAAAAGAAAGAAGCAGCCGGACAGCGAGGATATAATAAGCTTATAGATGTACCGATGTTTGTCGCGGTGATCATGGAAGAGAATCCGAATCCTATGACACGTGAAGAAGATTATGCGGCTACAAGTGCCTTGATCCAGAATTTCAGCCTGCTTGCCTGGGAACAAGGAATCGGGCTGATATGGGAAACATACGGCATGATACACAGCATCGAGTTTCGTGAAGCTTTAGGCGTGAAACCCGGAGAGAAGATCGTCGGCAGCCTTCACGTCGGCTATCCCGATATGATCCCTTCCCCGCGGCCAAGGAACGCTATCGATCAACTCCTGACAATTATGGACTGATATAAAAGGAAAGCCTCCAATCTTCTATTTGGAGGCTTTCCGTTTATATTTAAGAGCAAAACGCAGGCAAATGTTGTTTTTCACTTATAATAACCCCTTAAAGATGATTATTTAATAGCCGGCACCTTAATTTTTAAGTTGAATTCTTCACTTTTATAGGTGAAATCCAAATATCCTTGATGTTTTTTCACGATATTAGCGATGATTTTCGTACCCATCCCATCATGCTGCCCCCATTTCGTGGTTTGACCGTATTTTTCAAACAGTCCGTCCAGAATGGGATTAGGTACTGGCAGACAACTGTTACTGCATGATAATAGGTACATACCACTCCGCTTATAAAAATGGAGCGTAATTTGGGCTATCTCCCTTCTTTCCTCCTGCCATGATGCAGCAGCTTCTATCGCATTTGCGAGGACATTCCCTATCAGTGCCACAACGTCATGATCCTTTAAAGGCAAAGATGAGAGGGGAACGTCTTTTTCAAGCCATATCATGGAAGAAGTAACATTGCTCTGTGACTCTGTAGCAATGATGCATAAAGGGGAACTGATTTATAAAGGGAAGCTGGAATCGCTTTATATAGAAGAGAACAGCCGTGATCTAAATTATATTTTCATGTCCAAACTTGTAAGGGGGAATCATATCCGCAAGCATCATTTCGAAAACTGTAAAGGAATCACAAAACTATTTATCGCCCATTACTATGCTCGTCATTTTGCCGACATTGTTTTTAGGAGGCACAGGTTTACATGAGTTAACAAACAAGCACTTCCTGCTGCCGATTTTAAACATCTTCGCACTCTTTAAAGAATTGATATATGGTGTGATTGATATTCAGAATATCTTCCTGACAGCCAGCTCCCTCATTGTCTCGATCATCCTCTTCTTTACTGTCTCAAGGATATTATTCTTAAAGGACAAATGGGTCCTGAACTAAACATGACGCGCTACCCTCGGCGCGTCTTTTATTCACTCGAACTTAATTGTTTTCCATCATTCGTTTTTCACAATCATGGAGTTCAACTTATTATTGGCGGGGACAATTCATATCCAAAAAAACCTCCCTTTTCAAGGAGGTCCCTAAACGCTCTTACTCAAAAAAATTCGTGATATAAGGCCTGAATGGCCGTCTCTTCACTGTGCCCTTTCACACCGAACATCATGCTTACTTCCGAAGAGCCTTGGTTGATCATTTCAATGTTCACCTTTGCTTCGGCCAGCGCTTTTGACGCCCTTGCCGTTGTACCGACATTATGACGCATTCCTTCACCTACAATCATGATCAAAGCAAGATCATGCTCCACATTCACCTCATCGGCATGTAGCTCTTTCTTGATTCGTGAAATGATTTTCTTCTCGGTTTCACCCTCCATCTGGTCCTGCCTTAGAATAAGTGTCACATCATCGATGCCTGATGGAATATGCTCATACGAAACTCCGTAATCTTCAAGGATATGCAGCAGTTTCCGACCAAAACCAACTTCCCGGTTCATCAAATATTTGCTAATGTAAATACTGCAAAATCCTTTATCACTTGCAATCCCAATAACCGGCCCATTCGTATTATCCCGTGAACTTACAATGCGGGTCCCTTGTGCAGCCGGATTGTTTGTATTTTGTATATGGACTGGTATTCCCGCACGGAATGCAGGAATCAACGCCTCATCATGAAATACCGAGAAACCGGCATAAGAAAGCTCCCGCATTTCACGATAGGTTAATTCCCTGATTCCCTTCGGATTGGAAACCACATTTGGATTCACCGCATAAACGGCATCCACGTCCGTAAAGTTCTCATACAAATCGGCTTTGACCCCATTCGCAAGAATCGAACCCGTAATATCGGAACCGCTTCTTGAGAATGTTAAAACCTCACCATCTAACGTGTATCCGAAGAACCCTGGGAATACTACGATTCCTGGCTCATCACGTAGAGCATATAACCGATCATACGATTCTGGCATCACCTGGGTAAATCCATCTTCATCCGTTACGATCAAGCCAGCCTTCTTTGGATTTATATACTGAGCCTCTACACCACGGCTTTGAAAATAACCTGCAACCAGCTTCGCATTATTATCCTCGCCACTGGCCATTAAAGCATCCAAATAGCGCTTCGGGTTAGATTGGTCTCCATGCAACAGTGCTTTTAGATTTCCATGAATCCCAGTGATGACCTCCTCGGATATATCCAGCTCTTCAGCAATGCTCGCATAGCGGGATACCACATCTTCTATCAAATGCTCTCCGTTATCCCCGCGCAGCTGCTGTTCCGCAGCCTCAATCAATAGATCCGTCACCTTTATATCATTTGAATTGCGTTTCCCTGGAGCCGAAACGACAACAATCTTCCTCTCTGGATCAGCAACTACAATTTCGAATACCTTTTTCAACTGTTCTCCTGACGCAAGTGAACTTCCGCCAAACTTTGCAACTTTCATCACGACATCCCCTATTTTTGAAAATATTCTGTCAAAATTAACTCTTCCTATTATTACGTTTTTTCACGAAACAATCAAGTGGTAATTCCGTTCCAGGAGGACATTTGTGTTTTTAAAAAATACAAAATAGTGAGTTTACTGAATGAGAATAACAAAAACCCAAAAAAAAGACAACGGCATAAGCCAGTTGTCTTTTTCTAATCATTAGCGATTATCCACGGTTTCCGGGTATAAGTCATGATTCATCAAGCGGTAATCCGCCATTTCCTCATACTTCGTACCTGGTTTACCATAATTTGTGTAAGGATCGATGGAAATTCCGCCCCTAGGTGTAAACTTGCCCCAGACTTCAATATATTTGGGATCCATCAACTCGATTAAATCATTCATGATGATGTTCATGCAGTCTTCATGGAAATCACCATGATTACGGAAGCTGAATAAATAAAGTTTCAATGACTTGCTTTCCACCATCTTCACACTTGGAATATAGCTGATGTAAATGGTCGCAAAGTCCGGCTGGCCCGTTATTGGACATAAGCTAGTGAATTCCGGGCAATTGAATTTGACGAAATAATCCCGGTTCGGATGCTTGTTATCGAATGATTCCAGAATTTCAGGCGCATAGTCAAATGTATATTTTGTCCCTTGATTCCCAAGCAGTGTGATATCTTTTTTTAATTCTTCTTCTTTTCTTCCAGACATAAAAAGTCCTCCTCATCCACGTTTGTCAGGGGAGATTCATAAAATGGGCCTCTATATAACAAAAACCATATCTCCTCAAAGATATGGTTGATTCGCAAAAAAAATCAAAGCCATAGTTTTTTTAAGAGGGTGAAGCTATGAACCTCTCCCGTTTATCGGGAAATATTTTAAAATTGTCATAGTAAATATAGAAAAAAATATTTAATCTGTCAATCTACTTTTTATTTTAGTTTGATTCCTACACGTATTCGGCTTAAAATGTAGAAGAAGTTTATCCTACATGAAGGAAGAGATTAAAGCAATGTGGATTTTTGCGGCTCTTATCACCAGTTTATGTTTCGGAATCAATAACAGCATTTTTAAATGGAGTAGCGGAAAGGGTTACTCAAAGGTACATATCCAATTTTTCTTTTATTTTACCGCCTTCATCATGGCACTTTTATATAGCGGATTTGTAGATGGTTTGACTACTAACTGGCTATCCATCTTGCTTGGTGGAGCCATTGGTGTACTGAACGCTAACGGTAATATCCAGATGGCAAGCGCCTTTGAAAAAGGGCCGGCAAGTTTGACATCACCACT
This sequence comes from Peribacillus sp. YIM B13481, assembly GCF_042787985.1. NCBI lineage: Bacteria > Bacillati > Bacillota > Bacilli > Caryophanales > Bacillaceae > Peribacillus > Peribacillus sp. YIM B13481. Next base: position 14,021 of record NZ_JBHZPE010000025.1, on the reverse strand, counting down.
GATCGCAGCAAATGCAATATTTCCCATCCTCTGTGCTGCATTAATTTTTCATGAGCATATTTCTTCGCTGCAGTGGAGCGGAATTGTCTGCATGCTGCTCGCTACCCTTGTCATTCAGTATACACCTAATGCTAAGGGCAATCATCAATATTTACCTTGGATGATGCACACATTATTTGCGATTTTCTCATTTGGTGTGCTAGGTATCTTAATGACGACATCAACCCGTCTTCATTTAAACTCCCTTGATATCCTAGTATCAATGTATGGTGGCGGAACACTTTATCTCATTTCGGCATTAGCCATCAAGAATGAGAAGATTAAGTTAATGGAAGTGAAAATTGGATCACTCGTAGGATTATTAAGCATCATAGCCTATGGATGTTATTTCTTTGCATTAAATACTGGAATCGCCAGCATCATCTTCCCTGTCGTCAGCCTGAACTGTTTAGTTGTCGTATTCGCTGGTTGTTATTTATTCAAAGAAAAACTTAAATCCTATCAAATTGCCGGCGTACTTGCAGCATTAATCGGAATTATCTTAACTAAAATATGAATAGTTAATTTTACAAAAACAACCTGGCTGTTATACGCACACAAGCCAGGTCGTCTTTATATAGCCGCAAAAAAAGGGTATGGTCTGACCCCAATACACAAGCCTTGTACACATAAAAATAGGTTCTTTTCGTAAAGATTGTTGTTTTTAAAACGAAACTATTTAAGGTTGATTGGAGCGGAAGTGCGAGACTCCTGCGGGAGCAGCGGGACAGGTGAGACCCCACAGGCGTTTACGCCGAGGAGGCTCACCGCCCGCCCCGCGGAAAGCGAGCATCTGGAGGGAAATCAACCACAACTCACTACCTGGTAAATAGCAACAAAGTATGTGAAAACAGCCTAAAAATAAATCAGGAAATGGAGTCTGTCAAAAAAAAGTGTTGACATCCCCTTCTAAATATCAGATAATTTTGAATATTAGATCTCCACACTTTGCTACTTCGCAATGTTTGAAAAGTCTTCCCCTACGGGTATAAAAGAAGTAGGTACAACCACCTCATTACTGAACCAAGAAAGGAAAGATGTATAATGGTAAAAGTTACAGTAACAGTTGATTTCCAAGGAAAATCTTATCAAACTAACGTCCTTACTAAACCAGGTACTAATCAAGAAGAAATATTACAACAAGCCCTTAATCAAGTGGAAAAACAATGGAAAGCTTAAAAAAGCAGGCATCGCTTTAGATACCTGCTTTTTTTATTACCCTTTTAGACATAATCATCAAAATTACTTTTCGCATTTAAATCCAGATTTATTGTATTTCATTTATAGTATTCTAATGAATTTTGTTCTATTCAAAGAACTCCTCGATAACGATTTTCCCCTAAATCCACTTTTAATAGCTTTTTTCATATGATACCAATTTAAATGCGTCAGTTTGTGAACATTAAACTCTCAATCTGAATCAGAAAAAAAGAGCGACTTTGTTTATGTTCCTTTTAAACTACATCCCTTATTAATGGCATTGAACGTTCTTGAAGGCTATTGGAGAGCAGACTATACGCAACTACTTTCTTCTTGTACTGTTTAACTACATCCACGTGGTCGTTGTAAATGTACAAAAATAACCTAACATCCTTCTTGCCTTTTTTAGTATCAATGACTAATGGAGCCCCACTGTTCTCTGGATGTAAAAATAATTGTTCGTTACCCGGAAATATATGATTCTTTTTCAAAAATTTAGCTTTGTTGAAATAATTAATAACTTGAGTTTTTTCTTCACCTTCCAACCGTTTTCCGTCAAAGGTTACGGTGGCATTCGCATCACTAAGTTCTGAATGCATTTCAAATTTGCTGAGAATCCAATTCACTGCATCTGTTGGAAGACAGGTAACTAATAATTTAATCAAACTTATGATAATTGTCAAAATCAAAACCGGCAATGTCATATTCATCATCTCCGCTAAGGCATAGTTAACTACTATATCACTTATTATATCAAAAGAGCGGAAAGCTTTTCTTAGGAAATGTGTCCGTTCTATTAACGTTTAACTATTGGTGAATATAAAAACTTTATACTAACTTAATCATCTTGATCATCTAATTTCAAAAATGGATCTTTTTGTTTACGCTAAAATTATTTTTTATAGATATATCCAATATCACGTTTGAATTTGAGTCTCATTTTCAATATATCTAAATGCAAAAAGTCCACCGTACCCCATTATAATACAGGATACACAATAAATTAAGGAGATACTTAATTATTTTCCATCACAGTATTTGCCTCTCCTAACCCCTCTTCTTTCTTATCAATACAAACTTCTATAATGCAGTGAATTGAATGTATGTAATTTTACGCTCACCATAATTTGAATACAAAAAAACTGGGCGTCATCAAGACGCCCAGTTTTGCAGGAATGGATTATTGATATCCCCAAATCATTGTTAGCATTGTACCGAAAATTGTAACCAATGCAACAAACAATCCGTAGTAAACGTTTGTGTAAATCGATGCTTTATCTTCAGACTCTCCTGCATGCATGAACATAACAAATTGAAGTGCAGCTTGCATGAAGGCTGTAACAAGTAGGATGATTAAAGCCATTTTAAGTGAGAGATCATACACTATAACTGATAGTGCAACCAAAGTCAGGACTAGTGAAAAAGCAAATCCCATAACTTGGCCCCGTGGGAATAATTCTTTCATATTACATCATTCCTTTCAGGTAGACGAAACTGAAGATGAAAATCCAGACAACGTCTAAGAAATGCCAGTAAAGAGAAAAGATGAAAGCTTTGTTTGTAGTTTCTGGAGTCATACCGCGTTTTTTAATCTGCAGAATGATGAAAGTTCCCCAGAATAAACCAAGTGTAACGTGAGCTCCATGCGTACCTAGTAACGCAAACAAACTAGATAAGAAACCACTTGTTTGAATGGTTGCTCCTTCATGTACATACTCCACGAATTCATAGATTTCGACTCCCAAAAAGCCTAAACCAAGAATAAGGGTGATAATAAAGAAACCAAGCATTGCTTTCTGTCTACCAAGTCTCATTGCATTGATTCCAAGACCAATGGTAAAACTACTGGTTAAAAGAAAAATTGTTTGAAGCATTAGGGTTGGTACTTTAAAGAGTTCGTCCCCTGTAGGACCATTTCCAGTACCATGAACTAATACAAAATAAGTGGCGAACAGTGTAGCGAAAAGAGCTATTTCTGCCCCCAGGAAAATCCAAAATCCAAAAATCTTTAAGCGATTTTCTTCCGTGCTATATTCTAGTGGCAGCGAGTTATCTATTTTCATTACTTAGCACCTCGCAATTTATTTTCAGTTTCTTCAATCTCTTCAACGGAGATATAACGTCCGTGGTCTTTTTCGAATGAACGGTGAGCCATACAAGCAAAGATACCAAGTGTGGCAATGATTGCAATGATCCACATGCTGAATACCATTGCAAAGCCCCAAACGAAGAAGATACAGCTCAAGATAAACGGCACGCCACTGTTATTTGGCATATGAATCTTTTCTACTTTACCACCAAATAATTTAAAGCCCTTTTTCTTAGAATCCCAGAATGCTTCTGTAGAATCAACTGTAGGTACAATTGCAAAATTGTATTCTGGAATTGGTGTATGTGTAGCCCATTCTAGAGAACGTGCATCCCATGGATCTTTTGAAATATTTCTTGATGCATAACGAGTACTCCAATAGATATTGTACACAATAAGCGCAAAACCTATTGCCATGCCAATTGCTCCAACGAAAGAGAGCAAATTCAATGGACCATAGCCCGTTGATTCAGAGTACGTATACATACGACGTGCTTGCCCATCTAAACCAGTTATGAACATCGGGAAGAATGTTACATTAAAGCTGATTGTAATGAACCAGAACGACCATTTCCCTATCTTTTCGCTCAACATGAAACCAAACATTTTTGGCCACCAGTACGTAAAACCAGCAAGTACGGCAAATACAGTACCAGGGATCAAAACGTAGTGGAAGTGAGCTACTAAGAACATTGTATTATGGTATTGGTAGTCAGCACTTGCCATGGCAAGCATAACCCCAGTTACCCCACCGAGAGTGAAAATCGGAATGAAAGCTAAAGAGTATAACATTGGGACGGTAAAAACGATTTTACCTTTCCAAAGTGTGAACAACCAGTTGAAAATCTTAACACCGGTCGGAACAGCAATTGCCATTGTGGTAACCGAGAAGATACCGTTAACCATTGCACCGTGACCCATTGTATAAAAATGGTGAGCCCATACAACGAAGGATAGTGTAGAAATAGCTACCATAGAGATAACCATCGAATTATACCCGTACAGGTTACGACGTGCAAAAGTCGAAATGATTTCACTGTAAATACCGAAAGCCGGAAGAATAACTATATAAACTTCAGGATGTCCCCAAACCCAGAACAAGTTTGCCCAAAGCATATCGCTACCGCCATTAGCCATCGTAAAGAACTGAGTTCCGAATAGTCGATCCATTGTCATTAACGCAAGTGCCACTGTCAATACAGGGAAAGCGAAAACGATAATAAAGTTTGTGATCAAGATAGACCATGTGAACATTGGCATTTTCATTAAGTTCATGCCAGGTGCTCTCATTTTCAAGATGGTTACGATAAAGTTGATACCAGTCAGTAATGTACCGATACCAGCTATTTGAATTGCAATCGCGTAATAGTTCGAACCTACTGATTCACTGAAATCGTTACTTGCCAGCGGGAAGTAAGATGTCCAGCCTGCATCAGGAGAACCACCGACTACGAAAGAGATGTTAAATAGCATTGCCCCCATAAAGAATAACCAGAAGCTTACTGCGTTTAGACGTGGGAATGCTACGTCACGTGCCCCTATTTGTAATGGTGTAACAATGTTCATTAACCCAATGATAAATGGCATCGCCATAAACAGGATCATGACAACCCCGTGTGTTGTAAAAATTTCATTATAATGCTGTCCATCCAACAAGCCGTTATTTGGAATAGCCGTTTGGGCACGCATCAATAGAGCATCTGCGCCACCACGGAAGAGCATAAGTAGTGCTGACAAGATGTACATGATACCAATACGTTTATGGTCAACCGTTGTTAACCACTCACGCCATAAGTAACCCCATTTTTTAAAATAGGTAATTCCGGCAACAAGCGCAATCATAGTTAGGCCAATGGCAACCATGGATGCATAAATCGCAGGACTTGGATGAGGTACGGCAAATCGATCAAAGTAATCCATACTTTTGTGACTCCTTTCAGGAAAATATTCCTTATCGTAAAACTAATTGTTTAGTAGAATGTGAGTTAAACCCTTAATGATCCATGTTCATGTTGCTGTGTTCTGAATGTTCCTCGTGTGAATCTTTGGTAGATTCATCTGATTTTTTTTCAGTATCAGATGATCCGTGGTGATGACCTGAATTTTCACCTTCTGGAGCTGGAGAAAACTTTAAGTGAGTTCCAGTATACGTGGATTGTCCCACATGACCAGGTTTTAGTAATTTATTGAATTTATCCTCAGTAATCGGTTTAGCAGTTGCTTTAATTTCTTTTACCCATTTATCATATTCTTTTTTAGGCAATACATTTACGTTGAACGTTTGCTGAGCAAAACCTGAACCACTGAAGTTTGAATTTCGACCCATATACTCCCCTGGTACTTCAGCTGCTAAGTGCAACGTGGTAACCATATCAGACATCGCATATTTTTGTCCTCCAAGTTGCGGAATCCAGAAACTAGCAATTGGTCCGTATGAATAAAGTTTAAATTCAATTGGTCGGTTAGTCGGTAAAAACAGATAGTTAACTGTTTCGATATTTTCTTCCGGATAACTAAAGTGCCACTTCCAGTTAGAAGATGCAGCGTAGATAACTAATGGTTTCTGCTTTTCGTATCCTTTAGGTGTTGCCTCGACTTCATTTGTTGTTTTAACAGTAACAACGGCAAGGAAAGCGACGATTATGATTGGGATTGCAACCCAAATTATTTCTAGAACCTTACTTCCTTCAATATGAGGTGGTTCATAATCATCACGCTGTTTGGAAGCACGATATTTCATTATCATGAAGACATACAGTACGATTACGACAAGAACGACAAAGGCCATTGTCCATATCGATATCATAATGACATCTGCTTGTGTTGCAGCTACTGGCCCTTTAGGGTCCAAGACCATTAATGGGTTATCGCAACCCGTTAGCATAGTGGCGATGGTAAAAAGTATAGTTAATAAAGCCCATTTTATTTTCATAGTACTACCCCTTTCTTACATAATAAAATTCCTATTGGTAATTATTCGGACAAAGTGTTACCATGTTCACAAACCCCGACATAACAATATTAATCCCAAGTTAAAAAAAAGACAATACAAAGTGACATCTGTCACATAAAGTTCATTAAAATACAGTAAGAAGTTGGTAAATGAACTGAAATGTTCGAAAATCTTAAGGAAATGAAATATAATAAGTGTTTAATTCCTTACATATGGAGTTTAGGATTAAAAAGTAGCTCTGCTCCATTTTCCATTTAATGTTACTTTAATATAATGAAATATAATTTTTACAATATATTCGCCGCGTACATAACCTCAAGAACAAATCTGAATTTTCTTAACACTACGAATTCCATTACCTATCATGTTAATTAGGTAACTATCGATGGGATCGTGAATGATGACGATGTTAGCCAGGATTTAATAACGAATTTTTCTAACTCGACCATGGACGTGGTAACGGCATTGTGCACACCATGTCGTTTTTTCTGCTTCAATACCCTTACGGTCCAACACTGGTCACTATATATGGAAGCAAAGAGTCTGAAATGAACATTCCGATCCTTATGATAATTACTTGATTGCCTTCCCCCAACAGCAGTTTAGGACATTAATCCAATAATTATCCCAATATGCTATTGCAAAAACCACTTCACCTCAGTTGTCCTTTTTAGTAAAACTGCATTTTGGTGCCTAGTATAAAAGAAACTCACTAGATAACTGTATTTCTTTTAGTAATCGAACATAAAAAAACGAAAAAAAATGGACATTTAAGGTGTCCATTTTTTTCGTGGGTATAGTTCATGATATAGAGTGAGAACTTTTCATTTAGGAATGTGGGCAAGTTTGGTTTGGATGGCCAAGCACGTCGAATGTACACATATTCTAAGTCAACTAGATCCGGGTTATTGAATACGCTTTCATTCGTTAGTGCACTTGGGTTATCGTTTGGTTACATTTTAATCGTGTTACAATTTTCTGCAGCACTCGTTATGCACCAAGAAATATTTCAAGCGACCCTTTAAAATTCAGAGTATTGGCCTACTCTCAATTCCAAAGTTCCCGAATACAACTTCGCTACCGTACCGACAGCTGATTCTTCACAAGCATTCCGGGTTCTAGCCTCATCTACCTGTAAGGAATGATGTAATACGAGTATGAAACAATTATTTCTACGTGGATATACAATGGGGTTCCTATTCTCCATGTTCTTACAGCCGTTGCTCTTGGTGTTGTCGTGTGGCCTTTCTTTCAGAACAGGAATGATTGTCCTTTTTTAGTTACTGTATTCGGTACTCCTTTTTGTTTTAGGAATAGCTTTTGATTTTAATTTTATAACTTTAGTTGTATCCGGTACAACTCTTTCACCCTTTTTTGTGTTCATCACCATTTCTTCTGTCAGGACAAAAAATATACCAACTAGAAAAATGGCAGCTGCGCTTAGTGTAATGGCCATCCCAACAGCGGTTAATAAATAATCCTTATTGTAATCGCTTACAAAAAAACTTAAACTAAAAATTAAAATTCCGATTACACAACCTGTGCCTGATACCCACTTCACTGCATCCATCATCTTCTGATTAGTTTCCATTATTTCATCCCCTTTCTTTCTATTTTATGACATTTCACAAATTTGTCAATTATTTTCTATTTTTTAACATATCCACAATGTAAACCTTGACAAATAGAAGACGCCACAATTTACTTTTAGGTATTCAAGACTATATGAAAAATCTGTAAAACAGTATAAATACATTATCATTTTTTCCAATACTATCCTTTTCTATACTTTTAAAAACTTTTTGACTTCAATATCAAATAAATGACCCCTGATGAATTTATCAGGGGCCATGCATCTTTCTATGATTTCTGCAAGGTTATCGTTAACGTTTTCTTTTCAGCACCCCGATACACTTTAACCTTCACTTTATCTCCGATTTTCTTATCCGTGTATAAGACTTTCCTTAATTCTGCTGCCGTATTTATTTTCGTTCCATCAATCTCCGCGATGATATCCTGTTGCTTAAGCCCTCCATTCGCTGCTGCCGATCCCGGATCAATACTTGTAACCATGACACCCGACTTTGCAGCTTCAGGAACATTTTGTAGGTAATACTGTGGCAGTTCTTCTATACTGGCCAAGCTTACTCCTAAATACGGGCGCGTGATTTTTCCGTTTTCAATCAGTTCCGTAACAATCGGAATCACATCATTACTTGGTATGGCAAAACCTAGGCCCTCCACACCATTTTCGGAAATCTTCAAGCTGTTTATGCCTATCACTTCCCCAGCTGTATTGATCAATGCCCCGCCGCTATTGCCAGGGTTGATCGCTGCATCTGTTTGAAGGACATCAAGTTCCCACTCACCGTCCGATGTATCGACTGAAATGGAGCGTCCGGTCGCACTGACGATCCCTTGTGTAACCGAACGTGAAAAGTCAAGTCCAAGAGGATTACCAATCGCCAATACTTCTTCACCTGGACGCATGCTATCAGAATTCCCGAATTTAATTCCATCAGGTGCTTTCGAGGCATCAATTGACAAAACCGCTAAGTCCGTCAAAGCATCCGCCCCGACAACCACTGCAGTTGCCTTTTGTCCATCATATAATGAAATTTCGACTTTCTTTGCTCCCTCAATAACATGATTGTTCGTAATGATATAGGCCTTCCCATTTGCCTTTTTAAAAATGACCCCTGAACCAGTGCCGCTCGCAACTGTTTCGCTTTTCGTGCTTTGCTGCTGGAACGGGTCCTGGTTTTGCATCTCTTGTAAATTCACGACCCCTACAATCGATTTGGAGGCTGATTCCACCATCTTTGCCCTATCATTTGAATCCGTACTTGTCGATAACTTTTCTGCCGTTACACTTCTATCCTTTTCAACGTTTTCCGTTTGCTCTACATCCGCCTTTTGGGTTGACTCATTCACGGAACCTTTCCCTTGATCTATAAAATCCCCGCCAAATACAAATACAGAAGATGTAACAATAGAAGCAACTGTTCCGGAAACAAGGCCAGTTAGCAAAAGGGACTTACCCTTCTTCCTTTCTGTCTTCACTCTGGCTTGCTCATCACCATTATAATTCTCCATCTTTATCCCTCCTATGATTGTCATTTACTTGGCTCAATCATATACAGTAATTATTAAAAAATTCTTAAGAAATAAAGAAATAAGTGACCTTTTTATAAAAAAGATAAAATTTTATCAAATCCTGCTATGTGATATTATGCATGCTAGAAAACAAAAAGGCCTCAACATGGGCCCCTTTTCAATTCGACCGTTATATATACCTTTACATGACTTCATACACTTCTTTTGTCTCCTTATTCACGCCATACCAGCCCCAAGTAGCTGCATGGCCATTTTTCTGACTGCCTTCATCCACTTCGAACACTTGAAAAATGTAATCTCCCTTTTCGGCATCATGATCATATTCTATTTGCAAATGCGGGAAATTTTCCATGTCCACGTAATCCTTCACAAGCTTCTCCGCCTGAGATTTACTTAAGGTACTAACCGAATCCTTACTCTCTTCTTTTCCTTTTACCGTCTCAGCTTTTGTATCCGTTGCCGCCTTATCTTCTAATTCGGATCCAATGGTCCCTTCTTTACTTGCTTCCTCCACCGGTTCCACTTCGTCATTCCCCTCTACGGTTTCTATAGTGGCTGGGCCTGATACCGGATGCATTTCCGCCGCCTTTAAAACCATTAGTTTACCTTCCTGGTATTTTGCCTTATATGCGGTTGCTTCTTGAAAATCTCTTTGGGCCGAATCAAAATCCTGTTCGTCGTATTTCTTCATTCCACTCGCCAGAAAACCTGAAAGATCCATTAATTCTCTTACTTCCGGTGTTTTTGCTTCTATATAAGCTAATTCAAATGCCTCGTGGGCTTCTAAATAATTTTCCTCATTCAACTGACTTTTCCCCAAATCCATATTGGAATCATAATTCCTTGTTACGCAGCCTGAAGCAATCAACATCAAAAAAATAACCATGAATGTTCTCTTCACTACATCACTCCTCACTTTTCCAAAGATACTCTCCCATATTATTCTATACATCCATCTTAAACCCTTTGATAAGAAAACCGATACCTCTATTTCCTATCATTTTCATTAAGGAAATGTTGACTTTTATGATTATCTTTTTACAAAAAGTGGTACAGAAGGATAAACGGTTGAAAGGATGATGAGCAGAATGAGGCAGGACAAACAGACCTATCATGTCGATTTGGTCAGCGGCGACGTACTCGGACAAAAACTTGAAGAGAACCCGAGCTTCACTGTACACGTAACTGATGAGGAACTGGCAGAATTGAAACAATGCTTGGAGGAACACCGGACAGATGACCTGGAGGCATATGCCCGTTCACATGTGCCCTACCTTCTCTATCATCATGACCGGGCAAATGATAAATACGATGCAGCCATGAAAAAGCTTTATGCCCTCATATATAAATTTGGCGATGAAACGGCCCGAAACCATATCGAAGAAATCGGCATATTGACAGACAACAAATTCGAGGGACAAGAAGAGGTGCAAAAGTTCAAATAGAAAATATGAACAGAACCTGAAATTTAAAGGTTCTGTTTTTTTATGATCAAGTTCAATCAAATAGTCTCCCCTTCCCTTGATATAAGGAAAAAAGATTCCATTTTGTGATTCATTATACAGTTTTATACGCAGGGTCCTTTCAATCTAAATATTTATCTTTCAAATAGTCTGAACCTACACCACCAATAACCATCAAAGCTAATGGTAAAAAATTTGATACAACTGGCATACTTTCTAAAATTGTAATATCTGTGCCAACAAATTTGTTAAGTCCAAAAATAATTAATTTAGACACTAACAAAAATGCTCCAAGTAAAAACATGGTATCAAAAACACTTTCCTTTTTGGAAATGCTAGCTGCTTACTTTCCCGTATTATTTTTTCTTTCAATTCCTCGTCACTCCTTAATAATTCATCTATCGTAATATGAAATAAGTCACTTAAATTAATGAGCACTTCAATACTTGGATATTTTTTCCTGTTCCCCATTTGGACACAGATTGGCGACTCACATGAATCTTCTCTGCAAGATCATTTTGTGACCAATTTGATTTTTCTCGTTCTTTATTTAATCGTTCGCTAAAAACATAATGAGTTCATCGCCTTTCCTTACTCCTAGTATTGTGAGATGAATCATGCAAAGTAAAGATAGTAATAAGTGCATTACTTTGCAACTTAAGTGTGACACGAAGAAAACCTTGATATATCAAGGGTATCAGTTTAATTTTCCGGAACTACTGCAGAAAGCTAATATAATATTCCATTCAAAGAGACATACAAAAAACTAAAAAGAAATTGTAGCCACTCAACAAAAAAAGTGGTGGAGACTAACGTTTCGTTATTAAATGTTCCACTCTTTTAATTTCAGTCTACGAACCTTATGTACAACGTGGGGGTCATTTTCCGCCAATGAGAGTGCCTCTTCAAATGTGTCTGTAATATAGACTAACAAGCCGCATGAGCCATCTGCAAAAGGCCCTCTTGCAAAAACCTTCCCTTTACTATTAAGTTCGTTTAAATACTCGATATGCTGTGGACGCACTTCTATATTTTTTCAGCATCAATCATATGTAAAATGGCTGCATAATAAGCCATGCTTTTCCACTCCCTAATTTCGGTTCCAGACAACCAGCTTCATTTCTGTCATTTCTTCTACTGCATATTTTAATCCTTCACGGCCAGTTCCGCTTTCATATTATCCACACGGAATGTCGTTGATCATGACTCCACCAACTTGTAAATTTTCTGCCGCATTCAGTGCTTTACGTACATCGTTCGTATAAATCCCTGCTTGCAGGCCGTAATTGGAATCATTCACTAAATCAATTGCTTGTTCTACTGATTGAACCTTGTTAATCAACACGATTGGGGCGAACACTTCATGACAAGATACCTTTGAGTAAGCATCAGCATCTAATATGACGGTCGGATGAAGGATATTGCCTTCCGCTATTCCACCTGTTGCAATCTTGGCTCCATCTTGTTTCGCCTCCTCAATCCAATTGAGGGTTCTTTCAACATCATTTGGGGAGATGCTGCGATGGCAGGAAATACTTTATGGGCGACTAGATTCATGGGGAAATTGAAAGGTGTTATCGGTTCACGTACAGTGTAACAAGTCGATTTTCGCCACCTTGGGCGGCATCCAGCGTCTTGCATCACTGCTCTTGTCAAAAAAAAGCCATACTCCTAGTTGATGCAGTTCTTACTTATTTTATGATGACGACAGATTTGTTCTTGTCTTTCGAGGTTTTGTTCGACTGCATATGTATTGCCCCATTCACACATTGTATTTAATACAGGTACAAAGGATTGACCTAACTCAGTTAAACTGTATTCTACTTTTGGTGGTACTTCTTTATATACTTCTCTTCGGACAAGCCCATCTCTTTCCAACTGCTTTAATTGGTCGGTTAAGACTTTCTGGGTAATGGCCGGTATTAGGATATAAAACTCTTTCGTCCTCATTGGTTTTTGACTCAGAAAAAAGAGGATTAAACATTTCCACTTTCCTCCTACAGTATTCATGAAAATATTTATTCCAGTATTTAGACTCTTCATTACTCATTCCTCCTGAATAGGCACATAAAGGTGGCTATGCCACTTTATTGTGCCTTATTTTCTACTGCATCATGGTCCATTATAATCGAATTATGAAGCAAATATTACATTGGGAGTGAACACGATGAGTGTAAGAGAGATTATAGAAAAAAGACGTTCCGTAAGGCAGTATGATCCCCATTATAAAATTAGTCCAGAAACGTTGTCGACATTTATTGAAGGAGCAAGTAAATCGCCTAACGGAAACAATATTCAAGCAACACGATACCTGGTTATAGATGAACCATATTTAAAGACTTTGTTACTGCCCATTGCTTTTAATCAGCAACAGGTAATTGAAGCATCAGTACTGATTGTTATACTAGGTGATTATCAAGCATTTGAAAAAGAAAATATCATAATGATACATGAGGAAGAGTTTCAAAAAGGTTATTTTGACGCATCAGTAAGAGATTATCTAACAAACGCGGCAATCAATTATTATCTAAATAAATCAAAAGAAGATTTAAAGGTTGAATTAATAAGAGACGCAAGCCTGGCGTCAATGTCGTTAGTTTTATTAGCGAACGAGGCAGGTCTTGAAACCATTACAATGTCCGGGTATGATTCCGAACAATTAAAGTCAGCCTTGAAAATTTCTGATAGGTATTTAGATGTTATGCTTATTGCCATGGGGAAAGGAATTAAAGAAGGTCACAAAACAGTAAGACACGATGTTAACAAAGTCATTTATAAAAACAAAATATAGTGAGTGTAATTACTTTTTTAAAATTTGGATATTGGAAATTAGTTTGGAAAGAGGGGGAAAAAGAACCCTCTTCCCCTATCTTCTTATTCTTTCGTTAAAACTCACCACGAGTTACCAGTCTCTTATATCATCCACATGCAGACTTATCATATAGTCATATTAACGTAACAGATTCATTTTAATGTTTTTGTTTGTAATAAGTTACCGCGAGCGCAAGGGCCAGCACTGTTCCTTTGACGATATCCATTGCATAATATGGAACAGACATCATGATCAGCCCATTTTGAAGGATTCCGATCAAGATTGCACCGACGAAGGTTCCAAAGGCATTCGGTTTTCCCGCTCCTAAAACGGAGGAACCAATGAAGG
>NZ_JBHZPE010000024.1:0-67264 GCF_042787985.1 Peribacillus sp. YIM B13481 | reverse complement strand
GAGTCTCGCACTTCCGCTCCAATCAACCTTAAATAGTTTCGTTTTAAAAACAACAATCTTTACGAAAAGAGCCTTTTATTATGACTAACTTTATGTACATATTTTGTTTATTAGTATGGGGGCTTAATTTTATTGCCGTAAAGATTCAAGGTACACCTGTGAGTTTAGAGTTATCTTTAACATATCGTTTAAGTATGACGGCAATCCTATTTTTCATTCTTTTATGCATTCTCAGACCTAAAGGAAAACCCATGAAAAAGGATGTTCCATTTATTATTGTGTTTGGAATATGTAATTTTGCCTTAAGCTATTTATGTCTTTATTACGCGACTATCTTAAGTTCAGCGGCTATGGTTACATTGATCTTTTCATTGAAAGTCATTTTAACACCTATAGCCCTTCGTCTTTTTTTGAAAGAACAATTACGTTCTCGTATCTTAATTGGAGGGGTAATTGGTGTACTGGCTGTGTGTATTGTTATTTACCCAAGTTTGAATGACATTCATGGATTTAATGATATAAAAGGAATCATGATAGCCGTTCTTGGTACCATCCTTACTGCAATGGGCGATGCATGCTCAGCTAGAAATGCTAAGAAGAAAGTAAACCCAATCTATGCTAATGTAATTGGATTTGCAGCAGGAGGAATTCTTTTAGGGGCAATTGTGTTCATAAAAGGACAAGCAGTCAGTATACCGACATCCATTTCATATTTGTCTGCTTTGTTCTATTTAACTATATTCGCCTCCTTTGGAGCTTGGCTATTCTACCTCAAGCTTGTAGAGAAAATAGGCGGGACAAAAAGTGGATACATGGTTGCCCTATTTCCGGCAATTGGAGGTGTGGCTTCAGTGATGATTGGTGAATCAGATCCATCCATTTACTTGGCTGCTGGCTGTCTTTTCAGTTGTTTAGGTGCTGCCATTGCATTAGGAATAGGCAAGCATATTGGTGAAATTAACTTGAAAGAAGAAAATTCGATTAACAAATAAGGGTTTCCGCCGTAATTCGATACAGAGAGGGATGGGACAATGGAAAGTAAATGGCCAAAAGAAATGAGAGTAGCGCAAATCCGCGTTGCACGTCCTACTGATCAACTCAAGAAGGTTGTAGACTTCTATTGTGAAGGATTAGGTTTGAAAAAAATCGGTTCTTTTGAAGGGCACGAGGGATATGACGGCATCATGATTGGGCTGCCTGATTCCAGCTATCATTTAGAGTTCACTCAGCATAAAGATGGCAGTCCTTGTCCGGCCCCATCACAAGATAATCTGCTCGTCTTTTATATTCCTGAACGTAAAACCATTGAGGAAATCACGAATAGATTGAAAGGTATGGGGTATGAACCGGTTTCTCCGGAAAATCCATATTGGGAAAAGTCAGGTGTTACCATTGAAGATCCGGATGGCTGGAGAATTGTATTGATGAATTCGCCAGGAATAGGACATTAAAATAATAAAAGTGAATTTATTTAGAATCTACAAGTGGGGACCCAATCTTGCTGCTTAACAGGCAGCCAGCCCCCTTCTTTATCGAATGAATGAAATCGGCCGAAAAGGATGGTGCTTTTCGGTCGTTTTGGGTTCATGAAGACATAGTGATTCCGCCATTGATGTGAAGGGCATCCCTGCTATATATGCTCCCTCATCAGATGCAAGCAGCACATACATTCATTAGATAAGTCATTCCAGGTACGTTAGCGTATAAGGAGGCCCTAATCGAAGTATAGGGGCATTGTAGTTAAAAAAACCTCTCAAATCAAAAGGCATTGAAGCCTTTTTGGAGCATCGTGTAGTCGTACTGAACACTATGCCGGAAAAATTTTTGTAATGATTTATTTAGCCTTGGACATACTTAATTAAGATATATAAAAGAACCATTTATCTAAAGGAGGAACCCGTATGTCTAACGAAAATATTCAAAATAAAATGGAAAATATTTGGCAGGATACATGTGGATCATGGGAAAACTGTACGGAAACTACAATTCAGTCATTCTTGGCAAAATCCGAAGAAAGCAATATAGACCCGCAATATTGCATGAGCTGGGTGGAACAACATAAAACCCAAATACCTGAGTGGCCGGCCGTTTCAAAAGTGTCGCTGGACTGGGTAAATCAACATACTTCTACTGGATCACCCATTTCAATGAAGGACCAGGATCTATAGAATGGTGGAAGGTTTTTAGCCTTTTAAATATTACGAACTCTAATATGAGGTGAAAATAGTTGTCGAATAATGAGAAACAAGACGGTAAATCAAATCGTCGGCAAGGTTCAGAATATAACAGAGAGCATTCGAACAATGATCCAGATTACATGGTTAATGCTTGGGACGAAACGAATGTTGAAGATTCATTTGTACAATCAGCCATCCAAGAAGAATTCAATAATCCAGTAATCCAAGAATCCATCTTGAAATTCAATAAAATAGCAAATGAAGAAGAAAAGGAATCTTGATTTTAACGCCCCATAGGGCGTTTTTTTTGAAGCAGGAAGTGAAAAGAATTTTTAAGTCATGCCAAGAATCCTAGCTCGATATGGAGAAAATTCATATTAGCCTTTCCACTAAATATCAAATTAACAGAAAAAGATTGTGAGGGGTATACTCACAACCGCAGTAGTTTTACATCTGAAAATTCAGAGGAAAGGCCACGAAATCCTGGGTGAAAACTGTCTTTTTTTATGTTATTTTCTGATCTAGCTCCAAAGGTAAAAAAGCATATTCTCCGTCCTTAATGATCTCACATTTACGAACTGGAATAGGATGTTTAAAAATGGGCCCATCTATTACCGTGGTATGGAACTCTCCGCCTTCTCCGCAAGGGTCAATACCACGAGCTTCAAGCTCCTTCACGTATTCATGGGTTAACGTTCGCCCTAAATCGTCCTCTCGCATTCCAAGTGATAAATTAACAGTTACAATGTTCGTTACAAATCCTAGATTTATGAACTCTTCGACAGCTTCACGATGGTTCATTTCCCATAAAGGCATCCCAAGCTTTAATCCAGCATTCTTCGTAACCTTTTCGTGCCAACAGCCATGAGCAGGCATATCCAGGTCTCCAGTTACTAACACTTCTGCTCCTTGATTTTTAGCTTTTTCTAAAAGGCGCATAAATACTTTTTCATAATCTGTCCAACTTGCAGCTGCAGTATAAACGGGCAAACCTATTGATTTAGCTTGGGCACGAATGAGTTCCGGAGGCATTCCATGGGATCTGGAACGTTTCCCTTCTTCCTCCATCATGACGATCAGCCCAACAGCTTCTCCAACCTTCACTGCTTTATATAGGGCTAAGACACTATCCTTTCCACCGCTAAAAGAAGCTATAAATTTATGCCCGCGAGCACTATTTTTCCAATCGATTAATTCTGCCATTCATATCTTTCCCCTTTATTCTAATGACTTTTTTCACGATGCCTGTTAGTAGCCAATTTCATATTTTATATATGAGGTTTCATCGCTTTGTTTGTTTGATTTTATCACTATTGGACCTTACGGATGAGATATTATTGCATCGTTATGCAAAAAAAAATGAAATTCCAATGATGAATAAAAGTGAAGTTTTTACGGGATCATGCAATGTTCCATTACACTTGTTTGTTCAACAAAGATAGAGTGATAAAAGCCGATAATCTGTAATCGCTTCAACACTATAAACTTATCTTTCGCCATGTTGCCATAAGAATTTAGAAGAAGAATGATATACAAATAAAGGGAAAAGGCGTCTTGATATCGTATAAAGTATATTATAATTCTTTTTTTTATTAACTAAGTAAAATCATCATTAATGGGAGTGAAGATAATGGAAGCATCGGTAGAGCGGATTTTTTCTAATGCATTGGTGGAATTGGCCGGGCATTTTTTTCTAGTGAGTACAGAGAGTTCAGTAAAACTTGGCGATGCAGAGAACTACGTATTTGAGGTTCACAGGGATACACCATACATCTTAAGAATGACACACCAATCACATCGTTCAAAAGGCCAAGTGCTTGCTGAGTTAAAGTGGATAGAGTACTTACAGAATAATGGAAGTGAAATACCGAAAGTTATCCCTTCTACAGAAAATAACTTAGTTGAAATTGTAAAGGGTCTGGATGGCACAGATTTTTATTGTTGCTTATTTGAAAAAGCCCCTGGTGTAAGGGTGAAAGTCACCGATGAAAATTTCGACGGACATTTATTTTTTGAATGGGGAAGAACAATAGGCCACCTGCATAAAAAAACAAAAAGTTACAAGCCTGAAACAGAATATAAAAGGCTCGATTGGCATGAAGAAGAATTATTGAATGCCGAGCACTATCAATCTGATGTTCCAGAGCAAGTGATGCACCAGCAAGAATCAATCATGAATAAATTAAATGCACTTCCAATTCATCAAGATAATTTTGGATTGATTCATTCTGATATACATAACGGCAATTTCCATTTCCATGAAGGCAAGATTCATGTTTTTGACTTTGATGACTGTTCTTATCACTGGTTAGCTAGCGACCTGGCCATACCTCTGTATTATCTTATGTGGAGTTTAGAACGTGAAGGTGTAAAAGAACTCGATGGATATGCTGCCAAATTCATGAGGGATTTTATAAAAGGTTATGAGACGGAAAATAAACTCGCACCTGTAGATTACGAAACGATCCCGCTATTTTTAAAATTAAGGGATCTAACGTTATATAATTTTTTTCATAAAAAGTACGATTTGAAGAATGCGGATAATCAATTATATAAAACCGTTCAGAAAACCGAACAAAGAATCATGGAAGGCCGTCCTATTGTTCACTTCAATTCGAACCTGATTTATTGAAAGATTGATGTATCTGAACATTAAACAGGGTACTGACAAGGAGGCTTTAACTGAATATGAAGTTCAATGCACTAGTACCTGAACTATCAGTATCGAATATAAGTGAATCGAAAAAATTTTACCTTGAAATTTTGGGGTTTCATTTAGAATATGAACGTGTTGATGATAAATTTGCCTTTCTTTCTTTAGGAGAATCGCAAATTATGCTGGAAGAAATAAATGGAAGTTGGGATACAGGAGAATTGATATATCCATTAGGCAGAGGGATTAATTTTCAAATTGATATTGATGATGTTGAAAAATTGGCGGCTGCTTTAAAAAGGCGTGGAATAAAATTATTTAGAGAAATGATGGAAAACCATTATGAAAGCGATAATGAGGTGTTTGTAAAAAAGGAGATTTTAGTTCAAGATCCAGATGGTTATTTACTAAGGTTTTCACAGACAATGAATCCGAGTGGGGCAGTCTTAAAAAATAAGGGGGATTGGCATGTCAGAAACGAAAAATAATAGTCTTACATATATGATTCGGACTGGTGAATTAAAAGATGCGGAAGCAGTTTTGGATGTACAGTATTCCGTTATTTCCGAAGGTGAGTACTTTATTGCGTTATCAGACGAGTTTAATAAAACACCAGAACAACAAAGGGATTGGATACGAAGGCTATTGGAAAGTGAACGAGAAACCATCATCGTGGCCGAAATAAATGGTGAAGTCATTGGATGGATAGGATTTCAATCGGAAAATAGGAGGAGAATGTCTCACAAGGGCTCATTTGGGATCATGATTAGAGAAAAATACAGAGGGATGGGTATTGGAAAAAAACTAGTTAAAGCATTATTGGAATGGGCGGAAACCAATCCGTTCATTGAAAAGGTGAGTTTAGGAGTTTTTTCAACAAATCATCGGGCAATATCACTTTATAAAAGTATGGGGTTTGTTGAAGAAGGCCGTAAAGTTAAGGAGTTTAAGATGAACGAAAGTGAATACGTTGATGATATTATCATGTACAAGTTGGTTTGAACAGACTGAAAGAGCATGAATTGATTCAATACATGCTCTTTCGGTTTTGTTATGTATCTATTTTTATATTAAAACGATGTTTCCGTCATGCATCATTTAATTATTTTAACCTTCACTTGCTTTCTTCCCCACGTTAAAGCATCCGCTTCTTTTGCGATGAATACATCGATTCTGTTTCCTTTGATCGCGCCGCCCGTGTCTGCAGCGATTGCTTGTCCATAGCCTTCGACTTCAACGATGGAGCCTAGCGGAATCACGTTCGGATCGACTGCTATCAGTTTGGCATCATCATATTTTTGTAAATCGACGCCCATTCTTGTGGTGCCTGAACATCCTTCGCAGCTCGCTGTATATGCAGTACTTGTTACCGTCAGTTCTTTAACGGCCGAGCTTGCTAAACTGGCTCTTTCTTCTAATTTACTGAAAGTCCGTGCACCGGCTATACCGTCAGCGGATAATCCCTTTTGCTTTTGAAAGTTCATGACTGCTTGTTTTGTACCTGTACCATAAATTCCATCGATCGTTGATGTGTAAACATCCGAGGCTTTCAATAGCCTCTGCAGTTCAGCTACAGGTCTTCCGATATCCCCGCTTTTCAGTACCTGGATTTTCTGATTCGTTTTTGTTCCTGCTATTCCATCGGCTTTCAGCCCTGATTTTTCCTGAAACTTCTTTACGGATTCTTTTGTAATCGGTCCGTAGTAACCTGTTGCTTCATAATAGGGAAAAACCCCTTTTGTCAGTAATAATTCTTGTAGTTCCTTTACATCACCATTACTCATTCCTGATGAGAGTGTGCGATCCAAAGCTGCGGCTTCGCCTTTAGTTGGCATGCAAACTCCTAGAATGAATACAGAAGCCGTTAGGATCGTTATTATAATTTTCTTCATGTTTATCCTCCTCGTTGTTTCCTGCAATTAAACCATTCGTTAAACGATCACTCTTTTAGGCGCAGATAAGGAAAAACACCGCGAAGGCACTAAGGAATTGTTAAAACATGTTAGAGAAAGAAAAGAAATGAGGCGGAGAACGGGTTACCATATCCTTAGTAATTAGCGGATTCTGGATTCTATTAAAAAGAATCAGGAAAAGAATTGAGTGGACTAAATCCAGGCAACATCGTTCGGGGATAGATTTTTTCAATAATCCACTCCTTCAAGTCAGGTCTTTTCATTCACAGACTCTTAGCAAGGATATGGCGGTCTGTTTTATAAGAAAAATATTAAAGGTTTCTTCCAAAAAAAAGATATGTACTCAAGAAATCACGAGGAGTTGAGGGTTTTCGCTTCTAAATGAAGACAGCTTTAATGAAAAAACGTTATATTTTAAGTAAAGTTTAATTTGGGAGTTTTGTTCATGTAATTTGTTGTTAGTCCTTTCTTTTATGGCAATTAGTGTTATCTTGAGGGAAGCGCAGTCAGATACTAGTAGGGTATCCTGGAAGAATGTAGTTGGAATTTAGAGGAAAGGCAATGATGGAGTTTTTCATGGATAAGCTTTCAGCGGTTACTTGATATATGAGGACGAAAAATAACCGTCTGTTTTTTGTTAATAGAAGGGTTAGAAAGTTTAGACAAAGTGGCTTTTTTTTGACCAAATGGAAGGATATCACATCAAATCGGGTTATTCAAAAAATGACCATATTCTGTAAAAAAGTTAACCCAGGAGTGAGTTACTGGATTGGGAAGCAATATTGGGGTAAAGGAATTGCTACAGGGCTCAATTTTTTGACGAAAATAAATGTTCGTCCTCTTTATGCCCGGGCAGTCAAGGAGAATCTATGATCTATCCGGGTGCTGGAAAAATGCGGATTAGAAAGATTCGGTGAGGACAAAGGGGATTCCCATGCAAGAGGTTTGGGGTGAAGAATTCATTTTGAAAAACTTGAATCCTAAAACCCAGTTAAGATAAGACTAAAACAATATCGTTATGAGGAACGGGTGACATCGAATGTGGTTTAAGATTTTTTCCTTCATTTTCATTTTATGTGGTCTTTTTGTAATGTGGTTCGCCGTTTTTGGTGACAAGAAAGTAGTCAAAGAGTTCGGCTCAGGAATACCAACGAATTTCATCGATTTTATTTTAATGATGGTTTATAGACTTTTCCCTTCTTTTATTAGAAGAATCTTCCTTTTTGCATTGGGTCTGGCCATTTCTATCGGCTTTACCTATACGTTGCTTTATTTATAATTAACATAAATTTTCCTTTAATATAAAAAAAACCTGTAACTTAATTCATTCGGAAACGTAATAAAAAGAAACGATACATAGCTATTTCGATGAAAGATCATTGCAGTGATATTGATATTGGGAATTATGAGGGCGGGTAGCTGACGCCGACTGAAGACTTTAATGTGAGTTCGATGTTATTGCGCTATAAGGATAGGGAAGGGAAGCGGCATACAGAAACCATCATTGGGTATTTTGAAAAAGGGTATGTTAGAGAGGCTGCCATCACCTTGTAGTCCATCGGTAAGAACGGTGAAATTCAAATCTATTGATTGCAGCTGATTCAAGGGATGCTTTTATCCAAATGGAAGAATATCAGTATAGTAACAATATGCATAATATGGTAATGTTGAATTTGTGTGATTTTGGAAAATATAAAAAAAGGAAGGTATTATATGTCTGAAACGGTTCTTAAGGTTCAATCCTTAACTAAAAAAATTGGAAAAGCGACCATTGTAGACAATGTCAGCTTTGAAATAAAAAGTAATGAAATTTTTGGTTTGCTTGGTCCGAATGGGGCTGGTAAGACCACTATCATCCGGATGATCACTGGTCTTATCAACCGTACGGGCGGTACTGTCATGATCAATGGCAGTGACCTCGATAAAGATTTCGAAGGTGCGATGAATCAATTGGGGGCCATTGTTGAAAACCCGGAGTTTTATAAGTACATGACGGGCAGGAAGAATATCTTGCATTATGCCCGAATGTCATCCAATGACATATCCAATGAGCGAATAGAAGAGGTCATAAAGCTTGTCAAACTGGATCATGCCATCGATAAGAAGGTTAAAACCTATTCATTAGGAATGCGTCAGCGCCTTGGCGTGGCACAGGCCATTTTACATAAACCGTCGTTATTGATTTTTGATGAACCGACGAATGGCTTGGATCCACAAGGGATTCGTGAGTTTCGTGATTATTTGAAAGTACTGGCAAGTGAAGGCGTCGGGATATTGATTTCATCACATTTACTATCGGAGATGCAATTGATGTGTGATAGTTTTGCCGTTATCGAAAAGGGAAAGCTGATACATACGAAAGAACATATTGTAGATGAAAAAATCGAAACGGTAAATGAAGTTTCATTCACTGTCAGTGATGGGGAGCTAGCTAAAAAAATCCTTCAAGAACAGTTTGTGGATATTACGATTCTAAAATATGATGCGAAGACAATCTCCGTATCGGCTACTCGTGAACAAACGGCTGATATAAACAGGAGTTTTAATGGAAATCAACTGGATGTCTATGAAATTGGCATTACTAGAAAATCACTGGAAGATAAATTCTTTGAAATCACTGAGCAGGAAATGAGGGAGTCTGTATGATGTCCTTAGTAAAAAATGAATGGATGAAAATCTTTTCAAAAGTATCAACCTATATATTCATCGCTTTTCTTTTATTGGCAGCATTAGGGGCGGCAGTCATCGATTATAAATTAAGTGCCGGCGAATCGGGTAAAGATTGGAAGCAAGAGTTAAAGGCAGATATCCAAGAACAGCAAAAGGCATTGAAAGCTACTGATATCAGTGACGATGAAAAAGCCGAAATCATGGCTGACATTGATCTAAATAAGCAACTTTTAGCTGATAATATAAACCCTGACTTAAACACGAATTGGACATATATGGCGGAATGGACTACAGCATTAACGTCATTTGTCACTTTATTCGTCGTTATTGTTTGCAGCTCGCTAGTTTCCTCGGAGTTTTCGGATGGTACCATTAAACAACTGTTGATCAGGCCTTATAAACGTTGGAAGATTCTACTTTCCAAATATATTACTTCCCTGTTATTTGCAGCGTTATTACTTGCGAGCCTGCTTATATTCAGTTATCTAATCGGAATCATATTCTTTGGCAATGGTTCGTATTCAGACAAAATAATGGATCCTGGATCTTTCGGTGAATTCAGTACGGTGGTAGTCGGAGAATATTTCGTGGACATGATCGTTTACTGGATACCAGGATTCTTGGTCATCACGACCATCGCTTTCATGTTAAGCACATTATTTAAAAACCAAGCACTTGCAGTAGGTATATCCATTTTCATCCTATTTGCCTCTTCGACATTAAATATGGTCATTCAATCATTCATCGGTAAATACGAGTGGTTAAAATTCGTCTTATTCCCCCACCTTGATTTAAGGGGCTATATTTCCGGAACCATGGAAATGTTTGATGGAGCTACACTTGGATTTTCAATGAGTGTACTTGGCATCTATTATCTTATCTTTTTAGCGCTAACTTTCTTCTTCTTCCAGAAAAAAGATATCACTAATTAAATAGAGGGAACGACCGAAATCAGTGGCTGATTTCGGTTTTTCTTATTGAAGCCGCCGAGAGAAAAATACAATAAATTAAATTTTTTATTTGGTAATAATGATAAAATCCCCTTCAAGATAGAGGTTGCTGCGGCAGCCTTTTTATCATGGGCAAAAAAACGCAGGTATTCGAATCTACTTTATTTACTCGACTTTCTTTCAATGAATCATCAATTTAGTAATAGAATGAAACTTTTATCCAATTTTATCCGTATAAGATAGTATAAGGATATTTTAATTGACCAAGGGGTGCAAAATGAATAAAAAAAAGGTTCTGTTAATTGGACTTATAGGATTCATTTTATTTCTAATAGGTATTTACATATCACAATGGACGGTTTTTGGCGTAGCGATCGGGATAGGCGGAGGATACATAATGGGAATCAGTTCCGTCCTGTTTGCTAGTTAGTAGCTCCATTTGAGTATTACGGCAGGGACGATCATTAAAAATGAACAATTCGTCCTGCGCGCCAACAATTCGTCCTATTCAGGTCAGGTTAAAGTTTAATAAGGAAATCGGTATAGCCAATATTTTCATTTCCGATATGGATGGAGTAGATTTTAGAGATGGGAAAAATGCAGTATAAACGTAATTTAGTAATTGTACTTATTATTATTGGAACAACATTAGGTTTCTATGTGTACTCGGCATTCTCTGAGAAATTGACAAAATCAACGGACTTGTCTGATGAGTCTATCGGGGGATATAAAGTCTGGGATAACATATCGAGTCCAGAATTTATTAGAGAATATGGAGAACCCATCGATCAAGACAATAACAATGCATATGATTATTATTATTGGAAAGGCGGGTTAAAAACGGCCACTATCAATTCGGACGAGGATAAAGGGAAAATAATGCGGTTAATCATTTCAAGTGCGGATGACGATCTATTTGAAAGTTCCCTTCAAACAGGCAAAGGTATTAAATTAGGAAGTAAGAAAGCGGACGTTCTTTTGAAGTATGGGGATCATTATTATAAAAGTTATGAACAGGGAGCTGATATTATCGGCTACATTGACCATAAACGGAATATTACTTTAGAATTTTGGTGTGTTCAAGGTGGAAGGGTTGCAGAAATACGATTAGATGATTCAGATGTTATTTAATGCTTTTTTTACCGGGAAGGAATGATTAGAATCTTATCGTTATCTAATCTATTATTTTCAAATACTTTTCCTACTTTAAAATCTATTGAAAATAAAAAAGGGAGCCAATCCAAAAGAGAGAGTTATAAAAAGGTCCCATTTTATTGAACTGCACCTCCAATTTTTTAGATGGTGGAAATATAGATTGATCAGAGGGGAGTAAAGGGGAAGAAAATTTAAATTAATTCACCATTTTTTTGAATGTGAACTGAAACTTATTTCCATTTTATCCGTATATTATGTCATCGGGGCGGAGAGGAATATCAAAGGTACGATGTTGGTGGAAGCGGGGTTTGGATTTTCACAGGTGCTCCGGTATTTATAGGAATTATTTTTGTTATCATTTTTATAATGATCATAGTTAATATATTCTCTGGTCTTAGTCAATGGAGAAGAACGAGAAATCTCCTCGTTTATCTGTTCCTGCAATGGTGAAAGACAAACGAACAAATACTATTAGGAATGGTCATTCATACGGTCACAATAACAATCTCCACTCGCAAAGCTCCTCTACGACTTATTATGTTACATTTGAATTTGAGAGTGGCGATCGATCAGAATTCCATATTTCAGGAAAGAATTTGGTATTCTTGCAGAAGGGGATGTCGGCACTTTAACCTTTCAAGGAACAAGATATATTGATTTTACTGGGAAGAATTGTTAATAAATTAGTTACTTAAAATGAATCTAGGATAGATTAGGGGATGAAGGATCATGAATGAAAAGGGATGTATGAAATGCGGAAGCAATGATGCTGCCAAGAAGGACGTAGCAATGACTGGAACAGGATTGTCAAAAATGTTAGATGTCCAGAATAATCAATTTACGGTTGTGTATTGCAAGAATTGCGGTTATTCGGAGTTTTATAATAAGCAATCATCTGTAGGCAGTAATCTGCTGGATCTATTCCTGGGGTGATAAGCTGCACAAAAGAATCCCCTTTTTCATGAAAAGGGGATTCTTGTTTTTTCTTCATTTATGCATGAAGTTCTTTCAGCCCATTACCGGTTGGATTACTTTTTAGTATAAGCTATATGTAAAATAATGTGTGATTTCATAAGGAGAAATTAAATGAATAAAATAGCACTTCTTCAACTGTCTTTAGCCATGACGATCTTTGGATCTGTCGGTTTCTTTTCAGGACTATCAGGACTTCCTGCATTGGAACTGGTTTTTGTTCGCTGCATTTGTGCTGCCATATTCTTATGTGCAGCATGGATGATTACAGGACATTTCAAGAACGAAATATGGAATGGTAGAGAGATAATGCTCATCATTTTCTGCGCGGTGGCCAACTTGTTAAACTGGATATTCCTCTTTAAATCTTTCGAACTGATATCGGTGACAATTGCCATTTCGCTTTATCATTTAGCGCCGATCATTGTACTCATTATCGGGAGCTTCATCTTCAGGGAGAAAATGAGTTTATTTTCCATCCTGGCCATTTCACTTTGCTTCATTGGCACATTATTCATTATGGGAACAGATGGATTTCGATCATCAACCCCTGAATGGGAAGGGATTATTTATGGGGTCATTGCTGCATTTTTCTATGCGGCAACCATGCTTTTAGGAAAGAGCATTTCAAAGACAAGTGTATACGCGACCACTTTTCTGCAAATGTTCATTGGATTTCTATTACTGATTCCTTTTGTCGATTTTTCAGTCTACACAACGCTAAAATCTTCCGAATGGTTTTATACTGTACTTACCGGCATCATCCATACAGGCGTCGTGTATCTTCTGTTTTTTAATAGTATCCGCCATTTGCCTACAAATGTAGTATCTTTCATGATTTTTGTCGATCCGGCAGTGGCCATCCTTTTGGATATTCTGTTTTCAGGATTTCAACCGGACAGGATTCAAATCTTGGGTATTTCATTGATATTTATTGGGGTGCTCTATTCACTTAAGACGACAAGACCGACTGAAAAGGATGTCATGCAGAAAAGGCCGCACACAATGTGAGGCCTTTTTCCTTTATGGTTTTTCTATCAATCTATTGATTAAAATGATATACATCCCAAATGTCAGGGGTTTCTGATCCAAGGTACCAAGCAGATACACCGCCTAGGTGATTTTGTTTTACCAGGTCAATACGGAGCTTCATCGATTTTTTATCTTCTATCCATATTTGATGCTTTTCCCCTTTGGAAGTATACTCCACGTAATTTTGTTGAGTCTTTTTATCCCATACCTTTTTAAGTTTATGAGATGAAATGATTTTGTTGACTTCAGCCATGGTAAGGTCATGGCTTTTCACTTTTTTGGTCGATAAATCGGTTACCCATTCTCTCGTATAAAATGGTACAGCCAATATGATCTTATGGGCAGGTACTTCTTTCATTAAAAGCTTAGTTCCTTCTTTTATCCAAGGTAACGAGGAAACGGACCCGGCTACTGGGCTCCCTCCCCAATGCTCGTCATAACCCATTATGATTATGTAGTCTGCTATTTTGCCAAGAGCTTTCCTATCCAGACTTTTTGACCAAAAAGGGTCTTCATTTTCTCGGGTGACATCCACAGATACTTTAATTCCATGCGGTTTTAGTACCTTTTTCAGTTCGCCTATGAAAAGTACAAAGTCCTTCTTGTTTTTTGGATCGATGTTTTCAAAATCTACATTTATTCCATCACTTTTAGTTTTAACAAGTGAATCACATAAAGCTGAAACCAATTTCTGGCGTTTTTTTGTATTGCCTAGTACAGAACCGGTTAAAACAGGGTCAAATTGATTTCCGATAAGCTGCCAAACTTGCTTTCCTTGCTTATGGGCGTTTTGGACGAACTTTGCATCCGCAGAAACGGAAACGAAATTACCGGAATTCGTCAGCGTATAGGAACGAGGAGAAACTACATTTAAATTAGGTTGTTTAATTTGTTGGGTGTAGTTTTCTTTCGATTCATTATGCGTCCAGCCCATGACGACAGGTTTTTGCGCCTTTTTTTGAAGCTGGGATGTCTTTATCCATCCCTTTTTACCATCAAGCAATTGAACCTGGTAGTAATAATCAGGAATCTTCAATTTTTGGCCAACATTAATTGTATCTGCATGTAAGTTATTTAATTTCGTCAAATCACTGGTGGTTACCTTATATTTAGAAGAAATCTTCCACAATGTATCTCCTGATACTACCTTATGGATCTTATATTTCTGGGGAATCTTCAGGCTTTGGCCAACAGTAATTTCGGAAGAAGTTAATTTGTTTTCTTTTTGTAGCTCACTTACTGAAACTCCATATTGATTTGCTACTTTCCATAATGTGTTTCCAGTCTTTACTTTATGAATAATAGGGCCCGCGGAATCCCCAACGGCAGAGGAAATGACGGGAAACTCCTCGCCCTTTTTTAAGGTCTTTAATAGAGTAGAACCTAATTTAGGAGAACTAAAAACTTTTGTATTGTCCACTTTAACAGAACCTATGTATTGGGTTTTACTTGATGAACTACCACTGGTAGGAAAGAGACACATACAAAGAAGGTTTAACATAATAAAACATCCAAAGAATTTTTTCACGATTATTTTATTCCCCTTTGTAAAATTTAACTTTACTAGTTTACTATGGAGAATAGCAATAAAATAGAGGTACATTGTGGAAAAGTCTAGAAAATAGGGAATCATCTAAACAGGAATACGATTCTGCTGTTGTGGCCCCACACTATGGTAGGTCGAATTATTCTGTTGTAGGACGAATAATTTTGATGAAGGTCGGAATATTTGCATGTTGAATGACTTATTTGCGTGTGGGACGGAATATTCCTCCATTTCGACAAATTATGATCTTTATTTATTTTTAAAGGGAGAGTAACTGGAATTAATCTCCACTGCGCAATCTGCTACGACTAATGGTTAGGTTTAATGCTGATAGTTCATCTAGAAATAGGACTATAAAATTGGTAGTCCTATTTGTGTTCATTGTTTTCTTTTTAGTAAAAATCTTGGAGATGGAAGGGCTTCTTGTTCAGCTTCAAAATAAGCGAGTTTATTTGGTATGCAGGATATGATTGAGGGCATCCCCATTCCAACAGCTTTTTCTAAGGCGGTTAATAAGGGGAGCTCCTTACCATCAATATCTTCAGCCCAGGATATTACATAACAAGAATCTTCAGCACCATTCTGTTTTAGTAACTTAGCTATATCTACTGGATCTGAATTCGGTTTCGGAATCTCAATGATGTATTCTTCACGAAGAGTTGTTCTGTAAGAATGACAAAGGCGACTTAAGGCATCCTTGCGTTTCTTGGCTGAAGACAATTCGAACAGAATTCTATCTTGGAGCCTTTTGGTGAAAAATGATTTTACAATTGTTTTCTCCATTTCCTTATCCAAACTAATTCCCCTTTACAGTTTTTCAACTGGTAGTCTAAGCCTATCATAAGTGGCTTTGATAATTAACATCTCTCTAAAATCCCTCGAGATTTACGACAGTTTATTATACGTTTGTCGTTTTTAAGCTTTCTATGATAAGAAAAAAATTCTTCCAAATGGAGATTAATTTGTTGGAACTATACCATCCTATTCGTATGAACAGGGTTAGCCGGTTTTGCCTTTCTCCATTTTTTTTGGTAGGGTTTTCCTTCGAAAATATCTTGTACATGACATTTGTCATCTTCTAGTCATGACACCTGGTACTAATAAAATCAGGTTGATTTCTTTATAATAAGAAATAACGAAAAAATAAAGGGAAGTGCAATTGATTAATGACCATACAAAATACTAAAAACTTGAGAAAACAAATTGCTCCTTTTGAACAATCAACGACAAAAGAAAGTATATGGCAGATCATCAATACGTTAGGGCCGTTCATTATTTTATGGTACCTGGCATATATAAGTCTTTCGGTTTCTTACTGGTTAACGTTAATTCCAGCTGTGTTGGCTGCTGGCTTCTTGACAAGAATTTTCATAATTTTTCATGATTGTACGCATCATTCATTTTTTAAAAGCCGCCGTGCGAATAGAATAGTCGGGACAGTCATGGGTGTTTTGACTGTATTCCCTTTTGATCAATGGGGGCATGAGCATTCTGTGCATCACGCAACAAGTGGCAATTTAGATAAGCGGGGTACAGGGGATATTTGGACCCTTACGGTGGATGAATATTTGGCTGCGCCGCTTAGACTTCGTTTTGCCTATCGTTTTTATCGTAATCCATTGGTAATGTTTGGGATAGGTCCGATTTATGTTTTCCTTCTTAAAAATAGATTTAACCGGAAAGGTGCTAGAAAGAAGGAAAAAATGAACACCTATTTGACGAATGTATTAATCGTTGGTTTAGTGGCATTGCTTTGCCTTGCAGTAGGCTGGCAGTCATTTCTTTTAGTACAAGGTTCCATTTTCTTAATATCAGGTTCAGTGGGCATTTGGCTGTTTTACGTCCAGCACACATTTGAGGACTCTTATTTTGAAGAAAATGAGGAGTGGGAATATGTATTGGCAGCAGTGGAAGGAAGTTCTTTTTATAAGCTACCAAAACTGATGCAGTTCCTTACTGGTAATATCGGTTACCATCATGTTCACCATTTAAGTCCTAGGGTACCTAACTATAAACTGGAAAATGCACATAATAATACAGAGCCTTTAAAGAACGTACCAACGATTACTCTTGCTACAAGCTTACAGTCGCTCCGTTTCCGCTTGTGGGATGAGAAAAACAAGAATTTTGTTGGCTTTAAAGACATAAAACATTTAACGAAAAAAAGTGTTTCCGCTCAAGTGAAATCTGAATTGTAACGTTCATGAATCATTCCAGACTCCCTTAATAATCCTTGGATTTTGGGGAGTCTTTTCTTCATATAACGACTCAATAAAGGAGAGAACTTAAAATGATCCGAATTGTCATTGCAGAGAATCAGCAAATGCTGTTAGAGGCAATTAGTTCTCTACTCAATCTTGAAGAAGATATAGAAATTGCCGGGCAAGCCAGTAATGGAGAAGAAGCGATTACTCTTGTGCACCAATTAAAGCCGGATGTTTGTATCATGGATATGGAGATGCCTGTAAAGAGCGGGCTTGAGGCAGCTGAAGCTTTAAAGTCATTTGAATGCAAAGTGATTATTTTAACGACATTTCGAAGGACTGGTTATTTTCAACTTGCTTTAAAAGCTAATGTAAGTGGTTATTTATTGAAGGATAACCCGAGTGAAGAGTTAGCCTCCTCGATTCGCAGCGTAATGGATGGCAAGCGAATATACTCCCCTGAACTTATGGATGAGTCTTCCAATAATAATGACCAGGAAATGGGTGTGTTAGGCCTGTTAGCCGATGGTCAAACCACACTTGACCCCTCAAATCAGCAAAGCAACACAATTGGGACCGTAAGGAAATACTTTTCGACTATCAAGGATAAAATGAAGTTACCGGCTGGCTAGATGGATTTGGGATAGAGACTTTATGACAGGGTTAGATCAGAAATCCTGTGTTGACACGTTTTTTAAAATTGTGTACGATGGATTAAATCATAATATTGAAAATTCTGTGATAAAGAGAGTAGTTCATTTTGAAATGGAAAGCGAGTTAGGGATGGTGTGAGCCTAATGCAGGACGGATGAATGAAACGCACTTTGGAGAAATTTCTTGAAACGTCCAGTAGAGAACATCGGGGAGTCACCTCGTTAACAATGGAAAGTGGTCACAAATTGTGGCAACTAGAGTGGTACCACGGGAAACTATGCTCTCGTCTCTTATTTAGAGACGGGGGCTTTTTTGTTTAGGAGGGAAAAATGACGATGAATAAACCAATTGCAGCCTTAATTTCAACTGCTTTGAACAATGAAATGCCAACAAGTGAAATAGAAAAATTAATGGAAAAGCCTAAATTGATGGAGTTAGGTGATGTCGCCTTTCCATGCTTTACTCTTGCAAAAAAGTTGAAAAAGTCACCTCAAGTGATTGCGTCTGAAATAGCTGAACAATTAAACAGTAAGTTGATCCAAGAAGTGAACGTAGTGGGTGGTTATCTGAACATCTTCGTCAATCAACAGATTGTGACGGAAACTGTGTTGCAAACCATATTAAGTGAAAAGGATAAGTATGGCGGAAAGCAGCCTGTACAGGGAAATGTCGTGATTGATTATTCATCCCCGAATATTGCCAAGCCTTTTTCCATGGGGCACTTACGCTCAACGGTCATAGGAAATGCACTGGCTAACATTGCTGAAAAAAATGGCTACAATGCCGTGCGTATTAATCATCTAGGGGATTGGGGCACGCAATTCGGCAAATTGATTGTCGCGTATAAGCTGTGGGGAGACAAGGAGGCAATCGAAGCTTCCCCGATTCAGGAATTATTGAAAATCTATGTGAAGTTCCATGAAATGGCTGAAACGGATGAATCGTTGAATGAACAAGCACGCGCTAGCTTCAAGTCGCTTGAAGATGGGGACGAGGAGGCACTGGCACTATGGAAATGGTTCAGGGATGCCTCTCTAAAAGAATTCGATACGATTTATGATTTATTGGGCATCCGTTTTGATTCCTATGCTGGCGAAGCGTTTTACAATGACAAAATGGATGTTGTTGTCGAGGAACTAAAAGAAAAAGGCCTGCTTACCCTATCCGAAGGTGCCTATGTCGTGCAATTGGAAGATATGCCGCCTTGTTTGATTACGAAAACGGATGGTGCGACACTTTATGCCACGCGTGATTTAGCCGCGGCATTGTATCGTAAAGAAAAGTATGAGGCGAAGAAAACATTTTATGTTGTAGGAAATGAACAATCCCTGCACTTTAAACAACTCTTTAACGTCATTGGAAAAATGGGGTACGATTGGTCAAATGACTTACAGCACGTAGCATTTGGCATGATGTTAAAAGACGGTAAGAAAATGTCGACACGTAAAGGGAAAGTCGTGCTGCTTGCGGATGTTTTGGCAGAGGCAATCGAAACGGCGAAGCGCAATATTGAAGAAAAAAATCAAGCGCTTGAACAGAAAGAACTGGTTGCAAGACAGGTCGGTGTCGGAGCGGTAATCTTTAATGATTTAAAAAATAATCGGATGAATGATATTGACTTTTCATTAGAGCAAATGATGAATTTTGAGGGAGAAACGGGTCCATATGTACAGTACACATTTGCGCGTATTTCATCATTGCTGGAAAAAGGTGAATTTAAAGAACAGGTTATCCATTTTGACGCTTTAGGAGAATATGCTTGGTCAGTCATCCAACTGCTTGAGCAGTACCCGATCATTGTCCAAAAATCATTTGAACAAGCCGATCCATCACAAATCGCGAGATTCAGCTTGCATTTATCGCGTGCATTCAATAAGTATTATGCACATACGAAAATCTTAGTTGAAGATGAATGGAAACAAATGAAGCTCTCATTCGCTTTTTCCGTGGCAGTTGCATTAAAGGATGCGCTAAGTTTATTGGGAATTTCAGCGCCGAATAAAATGTAAAGTTAAAGAGTCCTTGCATTAGCGAAGAAAACTGAATAAAAAAAGAATCCATTTTGATCAATTTTCCTTCAAAATGGATTCTTTCAAAATAAAATGGAAGCAAAAAACGCCTACTCGATGACATCGAACCATAACGGGGATTTATCATCAGGTTCACCATTGTAATTGATCGTGATTTCCTCGCCAGCCTTTATATCTTTATGTGCATAAAAGTCTATCGTTAAATCTTCTAAATTATTATCGAATGTCGCATTTGGAGTGTATGAATGATTGAATAGTGAACCATTTCCTAAGGCAATGACAGTTTCATCATCATCTCCCCAATAGAAACAGTGATGAAAGAGTGCGGTTTTCTTTAGATATTTCCATTCATGTTTGGGTGAAATGATGACAGGTGATACCTCAATGAGTTCATCTTTTTTAATATCCCTTGTAGCATATACTCCCCTGCCATACTTCCCCGTATTTTTAATGCAGATTGGTGACACGGAAGCAACTCCCCTTTTTCGGTCCTGTTTGGCTATCAGTTGTGTCGTGGCATTTTTTTCATCTAGGCCACCAAGGTGCTTATTTAAGTAATCACTGCGTTTGCGAATGAATTCGAAGATGAATTCCGGTTCCTTGTCGAATAGATCAATCTTATTCTTTTTATATGGATCAAGAAGGATATGGGGGCGTATGCCCTGGTGTAGTGGTAATACTTTATTTTCCATATACTTCACAGTAAATGTGGTTTCTAATGTTTCAACCAAGAGGTCTTTGTAGAACTTACTGTATTCCGGAACCTGCAAGAGCAGATGAATAAGGTGGTTTGCCTTTTTCCCTTCGATAGGGACATATGTGTGCTCCATGATCCCTCCACTGACTTTGCGTCCCCAAGTGGCATCGTAATCCCAAGGAATGATTTCAAATAACTTCGTTTTACTA
This sequence comes from Peribacillus sp. YIM B13481, assembly GCF_042787985.1. NCBI lineage: Bacteria > Bacillati > Bacillota > Bacilli > Caryophanales > Bacillaceae > Peribacillus > Peribacillus sp. YIM B13481. The sequence goes on along the minus strand of NZ_JBHZPE010000024.1, from coordinate 46,402 downwards.
TTGCGGTATAGTGCATAGTTATGAGTGAAACCGTCGTTATTCATGGTGCAAACTGCTCCAACCAGCCAGCGTAAGTATTTATGGATATCAAGATGTTGAGAGACTACTTCAGGAAACTTTGCAAGTGGGGTGGTGTTGATTTTTTTGATGAATTCGATGAGATATTCATCATCGGCGGGTTTGCCAAACGCTTGTTTATAGCCTGACGTAAGGGAGTCTTTCTCTTTCCCATCCCTTTTCAATGAAAAGTTGGCATTATTGTTGACAGCATAATAAATCGGGCCGGCAGGAAGTCCTCTTTTTTCTAAAAAAACCCCATCGACGGAATCCAATTGTAAATACACACCTTTAAACGTGCCATTTCGGAATAGGTTGATGTGTTGGCTATGAGGGGAAAGGACACCAAGGTCTTGAAAGAAATCGAGTGAGAGTTTATTGCGAATGAGGGAAGGATCTCTGTATTCGGCATTGAGATGGATTTTGTGGGCGCCAAAGAATCGTTCTGGCTCGATGAAATCAATCCAATAGGATCTTTTCCGGAATTTGCGGGTATAAGAGCCCCGATAGCCAATATCGATAACATAAGTGTCGTTTTCCACTTTCAAATTGGCGGGAATAGGGTCATCGCTCCAAATATCCGCACGTAAATCTTCTAGATCTTTTTCTTCTATCATTAAGAAATAAGATGGAATATGATAAGACATACACTCACCTTCCTTCCTTGTATAAGATGTTTTATGGACAGTCTTGACCTTAATGAAGCCGTAATATCATAAAATACTTCCACTTGATCAATCAGGGATTAATCAAGCTGAAGCATTTTATATTTAACTATCTATCTTCTTCTTTTTTTGCCACGTTCAGAGGACGAGCTTGAGCTTGAACTTTATGAAGTAGATGTTGTTGTTGTTGTAGATGTGATACCAGTAGTTATGATACCAGTAGCTGTGTTGCCAGTAGATTATTTTCCAGTAGATTTATTGCCAGTGGACTTGTTACCAGTGGACTTGTTGCCAGTAGAAGTGCCACCAGTAGAAGTGCTACCGGTAGATGAACTGCCAGATGAAGCTGCTTTTCCTTTTTTCCCTTTCATACAGACGCCTCCTTAATAAGGTTAATTTTATGATATGCGAAATGGTACATACTTGAGCGTTAGTTAACGACAAACGGGCTAATAAAAATTATGGAGAGGATTTAGGAGAGTTGCCTAATCAGGAGAATTATAGAATGGATAAGCAACGAAATGGAGTACCGTCCATTGTTAACATCTTTCGTCAATCAGTAGTTGTGTTGCCAGTAGTTGTGCTGCCAGTAGACTTGCTTCCAGTGGACTTGCTGCCAGTAGAAGTGCTACCGGTAGATGAACTGCCAGATGAAGCTGCTTTTCCTTTTTTCCCTTTCGGCATACAGACCCCTCCTTTAATAAGGTTAATTTTATAATATGCGCAATGGTACATACTTGAGCGTTAGTTAACGATAAACGGGCTAATAAAAATTAACGGAGAGGATTTAGGAGAGTTGCCTAATCCCAGGAGATTTATAGATGGATAAGCAACAAAATGGAGTACCGTCCATTGTTAACATCTTTCGTCAATCATTGCATCATGATCAGGCAGTATAATACATTCATGAAAAAAATGCCCTTTAATCCCGATGACCGGGAAGAAAGGGCATTTACCGCGGACATACAATGAACTGGATGTCACGTCACGGCTATAATAAATTAATAAGCGAGGCTGAATAGGGCTTTGATGTGTGATAGATAGCGAATATTACTTGCTTCTTTCATCAATGTAGCCGGCAGACCTTTAAGGGAAGTGTTATTGGCCCCAACGGTTGCCACTGCATCCTTACGGCCAAGGCTCGCAAGTGTACCTGAGTTGACAGGTGAAAATTCTTCAAGTTTCTTGCCTTCAAAGGCTGCATATAGGTTGTATCCAACAAGCTCACCCATTTGCCAAGCATTTTGTGCAGTAGGAGCGTATGGACGGCCGCCTTCTGGAGGGAAAGCAACGGCACTGTCTCCGACAACGAATACGTCATTATGGGATTTGGATTGCAAATATTCATTAACGGTTGCTTTGCCGCGATCCACTTCAAGACCTGATTCGCCTACGATAGGAAGTGCTGCGACTCCGCCTGTCCAAACAAGCGTATTGGCTTCGATCGTTTGTCCATCTTTCAATTCGATTTGATTTCCTTTAACACCCGTTACAGGCAGACCTGTCAAGAATTCAACGCCGCGTGCTTCCAAGCTGGACATGGCACGTTCAATTAAGTGGTCAGGCAGGACAGGAAGGATTTTTGGACCAGCTTCCACAAGCTTGATTTTCAAGTCCTTGAAGTCCACTCCGAACTTTTTGGCGATTTTAGGGAAATGATCCACGATTTCACCGATTAACTCGACGCCAGTCAATCCGCCGCCGCCGATTACGATTGTAGCGTCCGCTTCGTTATTCGTTTGTGCATATTCACGGATGCGATCTTCGATATGTTTGTAAATTTTGTTAGCATCATTTACGGATTTCAAGACCATGCTGTTTTCCTCAAGTCCCGGAATGCCGAAGAATCCTGTTTGGCTTCCCAAAGCAACAACTAGGGCATCATAAGATAAAGTGGAACCATTCGCAAGTTTCACTTCTTTTTTATCGACTGAGAAAGACTCCACTTTTGAAATGGTAAGGTCGATATCTTTTCCTTTGAAAAGTTTTTCCAAAGGAATCGAAACGGCTTGTTCAGAAATGGATCCGCCTGCAAGACGGTGCAATTCGGTGATGATTTGGTGCGTTGGAAATTGATTCACCACTGTAACCTGCACTTCATCCTTATTGTAATATTCACGTACGGATAAGGCTGATAGTAATCCCGCATAACCCGCACCTAAGATGACGATTTGTTTTGACATAGTTAATCCCCCGTCCTTACTGATTGAAAGTTTATCAAATTATTTTTGGTTTTTACGTTCTGAAGAGACTTCAAGAAAAGCTTGGGCGAAACGGAAAAGTTTTTGTGCTTGCGGATCTTTCATCATCCTTAACAGTCCAAAAAGACCGATCACATCATTATTCACTTCAGCACGATCCTTAGCTTCGATGGCATTAGCCGCTAGCCCTTTCACTGAATGGACTACAGGAGTCGCGATCTCCGAAATGGCACTGACCGTATCACTTTTCAAAACATCATCAGTCGCAACAGATTGAGCGAAATCATAAGACTTTGTTAAAATATTCACTAATTCAGTCAGTTTTGGTAACTGCTCAACTAAAGTGTTCAAGGATTCCTGAACCTCGGGCTTTAATAATTGGTCCAGTACATCTAATTGTTTTTGGCGGGCATTAATTTGTTCAGTCTGTGATTGGGTAATCGTTTCTGACATATCCAATTCTCCTTTGCAATAAGCATTTTGTTGATGTAAATAGAAAAACTTGTAAAAAATTACACAAAGTATGACACAAAAAATACTTTTAAAAATGTAGTGAAAGCTATCCTATAGTATATCCCTTTAGCTTCATGAAAACAGCTGATTTTTTAAAAATATTCAAAAAATGCGCTTTTCCTGTTATATGATAGAACAATTTTAATGAATGGTCTATGTTTGATCTGAAAGCTTTTACTAAAACGGTTATTTTATCCTAGAGCAAGGTGTCTATCATTATCATCATACATATTTCAATCTTTATACGCCATCCTAAATGATGGAGGTGAAAAATGTGGCGGATTCAGAATCAAAATTTTTAGAAGAGAATAATGATAAGAGGCAAAATAAACTGGTTGGCAGTATGGACTATACTAAAGAACAACTATTGGAAGGCATGAATGGAATTTCTGAAGTTTACCTCAAAAACAGTGAGGAGGGCACATTGGAAACACCTGATAAATAACATGCTGTAAGCATAGCGAAATTGTTATGCTTACTTAATTTTCCTCCTTTTTGGTAAAAAGTCCTCTATAGATCCTTAAAAATAGTTATTTAAATATTCTAAAAACTAACTTGACTTTATTGTGAATTCACGTAAGATAAATACATAGCCGTATAAGGGTAGTTTAAGAAAATTTCCTACTCTGCCATGCATCGCCTGATTTGAAAGATGAATCTATAAATAACTGTCGAATCTAATAGACTTCGCCATCCAGCGGAGCTAAACCTAGATCAAAACCAGTTATATCAATTATTTTTTATTGATATGACTGGTTTTTTTTATTTCATCATTCATCTTATTTCGTTTTTGGCAAAGAATCCGACGGCTGGCTGACCTTCATTCACACATCGTTCTTTTCAGCGGTATCATTAAGGCACTTAAGGATTAGCGGAAAGTAATGTTCACAAAGGTATAAGCAGTTTAAATCTTGTAGCAGGGGTGGGAATTATATGATAGGTACGAAGCAAACTAGGCTCGCAATTGATGTAGGCGGAACATTTACGGATGTTTTTGTTTTTGATGAAAGCACGAAGGAAATTTCAATAACCAAAACATCGTCTACTCCATTAAATCCTGAGATTGGTATATTAGATGGAATCGCAAAAGCGGAAATAGATTGTGAAAATATTAAAGTGTTTTCCCATGGTACGACAGTTGGTACCAATGCCTTGATTGAAAGAAAATTGCCAAAGACAGCATTGATCACCTCTAAAGGGTTCCGAGATGTTTCAGAAATTCGCCGTGGAACCAAACTCGAGTTATGGGATACATATGATGATGTAGCCAAACCGTATATTCAAAGAAGAGACCGTTTTGAAGTGGAAGAACGCATCGATTTTGCAGGGAATGTCCTGAAGGAAATCAATGAAGAGGAAGTACGGTCACTGGCAAGGAAATTAAAAAGACGCGGTACCGAATCCATTGCGGTTTGCTTCATGAACTCGTATGTAAACGGAAGCAATGAGGCGAAAGTGAAACGTATCATCCAGGAGGAACTCCCGGATGTCTATATATGCATTTCAAGTGAAGTCCTTCCTGAAATTTTTGAGCATGAGCGCATGAGTACGACGATCGTCAATGCGGTTTTAGGACCGACTGTCAGCAACTACATTAAAACCCTTGAAAGGGAAATGAATAAACGGGGATATGAAGATGACATATTAGTGCTTCATTCCGGCGGAGGGGTCATGACATCCCAAACCGTTCCCCGTTATGCGGCAAGGCTTGCAAGCTCCGGCATCGCTGCAGGTGCGATTGCCAGTAAACATATCGCCCAGCTTTGCGGCTTTAATAATGCTATTGGGCTGGATATGGGAGGGACGAGCACCGATATTTCCTTGTTGCATGAAGGTGATTTGCGGATTACGAAAGATTGGTATATCGAGTATGGATATCCGATAGGGTTCCCAAGTATCGAAATCTTGACGATAGGAGCAGGAGGCGGAAGCTTAGCTTGGGTGGATGAAGGCGGTTCTTTACGCAATGGCCCTCAAAGTGCAGGGGCGGTTCCTGGACCTGCCTGCTATAGCAGGGGTGGAGCGGAACCGACCAATTCCGATGCCAATATTGTATTGGGACGGCTTGGCACAAAACTATTGGATGGACAAATGGAACTGGATAAACAAAAAGCGATTGAAGTCGTGGATAAGATCGCCAAGAAATTCAAATATACGATTGAAGAAGCCGCGAATGCCATTACAAGGGTGGCCAATGCCAACATGTGTGATGCGCTAAGGCTGATTTCAGTCAGACGGGGATACGATCCCCGCGACTTTGCCCTTGTGGCTTTCGGAGGGGCTGGGCCTTTGCATGGCGCGTACTTGGCCAAGGAAATGGAAATACCGACTGTCATCATCCCGCCGCATCCGGGTGTTGCCGCGGCAATGGGATGCCTGCTGGTCGATGTTCGTCATGATATATCCAAAACCTATGTCAAGAATGTCAAGGATGTCTCGTTAGAGGATTTAGAGAAAGAATTCATCGGGATGGAAAAAGAGGCCGAGGAATTATTGCAAGAAGAGGGGGTAGCTAAAGAAGCTTCCACATTGATGCGTTATATTGACATGAGGTATATGGGACAGTGGCGTTCATTGGCGATAGAAGTCGATTGTCCAATTTCTTCATTGGAAGAGACCCTTAACCGTTTCCATCAAGAGCACGAACGGGAGTTTTCTTTCTCTGATAAAGAACAGACCGTGGAAATTTACGGGCTGCTCGTTACGGCTATCGGAACTGTGCCAAAACCTGAATTTCCGACCTATGAACCTGGGGGCACACTTGCTGATGCCTTGAAGGAAACGCGGGATGTTTATTTCGAAGAGGAAGGTTATGTGAATACGAACGTGTATAACCGGGAACTCATTCCGGCATTCTCTGAAATTACGGGACCTGCCATAGTGGATCAGCTTGATACAACGACTGTCATTCCACCAAATTTCACGGCAAAAGTTGATAAATACAGGAACTTGATTCTTTCCCAAAATAAATAAAAGAGGTGGATTCCATTGTCTAATAAACAGTTAATTGACCAATCTGGAGTTGGAACAGGTTTAGATCCGGTGACATTTGAAGTGATAAAAAATGGCTTCGTTAACCTTGTAGATCAAATGGCTGAACAAATCCTTCGGACATGCTATTCCTTCGTCATTTATAATCGGGATTTCAGCTGTGCGCTATGTGATGCAGAAGGAAATACAGTCATGCAAGGAACACAGGATATTTCCGTACATGTAGGTACACTGCATCTAACGGCAAAGGCTGTACTGGAAGACTTCGAAGGTGACATCCATCCTGGGGACATATTCTTAGTCAATGACCCGTATCGGGGCGGTACTCATTTCAATGACACACGGGTCCTGCTGCCTGTCTTTCATGAAAACAAGCTCATTGCGTTCATGCAAACAAATGGCCACTGGGCCGACATGGGGGGATCGACACCTGGATCCTTTGATATCAATGCCAAGGAACATTTCGGCGAGGGGGTAAGGATTCCTCCCCTTAGGATATATAGTAAAGGAACGTTTTTAAAAGATGTGGTCAATGTGCTCGTTACGAATATGCGCGTGCCTGAAGAACGTGTAGGCGATCTGCGTGCTCAAGTGGAAGCGGCCAAGGTAGGCGAGCGTCAGTTGTTTGCCATTATAGGGAAGTATGGAATCGATACGACTTTATCTGCCTTTGCGGAAGTGCAGAATTATGTGGAGCGTTTGGCAAGAGCCAAGGTTGCGGCTTTACCGAATGGCACCTGGGAGACCGTTGATTATATTGATATGGATCCGGAAGTCGGAGACGGTCTAATCCCGATCCGGGTTAAGATGACCATCACGGATGACGAGATCCTTTATGATCTTTCTGGTTCGCATTCTTATATCGGCTGCTTTTTGAATGCCGGTTTTGGGGCTTCTTTATCAGCAGCATACTCAGGAACCAAGACATTCTTCCCCGAAATTCCACTGAACTCCGGTTTTTACAGAGTGGTGAAGATTGAGCTGCCGGAAAACTCCGTCGTCAATGCTCCAGCACCGATAGCCGTAACGGGTTTTTGTTCAGGTGCCTATGAAAAGATCATGAGTGCTTGTTTCGAACTCTGGTCCAACATCATGCCGGAAAGAGCGATCGCATGCTCTTTTAACCTGGAGTATTTACTTATCGGCGGGTGGGATCAACGCCAGGAGCAAGATAAATACTTCATGTGGTATGACTGGATGGCCGGCGGTCATGGAGGCCGCTCAGATCGGGATGGTGTGAACGCCACTTCTCCGACATTCGGTTTGGGACTCAGCGTACAGCCTTGTGAAGGACAAGAAAGATTGTCACCTGTCGTGACGATGAAGCATGAAATCATTATGGACTCTGCTGGTCCGGGTAAATACCGCGGCGGGTGCGGTGTAGAAAAGGGTGGTACACTCACGAACGTCAAAAACACGGTCATGTCATATTGCTGTGATCGTTCCCGTTCAATAACATGGGGGATTTTTGGAGGACTGCCTTCTTCCCCGCATGGAGCATGGCTGAATCCAGGCAAGGAAGACGAACGATATTTAGGTGCGATTTTCTCAAATGTAAAAGTGAAGCAAGGGGATTCCTTTGTTCGGCCATCCGCTGGGGGCGGGGGTCTGGGAGATCCGCTTGAAAGAAGTCCCGAAGATGTTTTGGAAGATGTTATCGATGAGTATGTTTCAATTAAGAGAGCTAAAAAGGATTATGGCGTGGTTATCAAGGAAATCGATAAAGATCTCGATTTATTCGAGATAGATGATGAAGCAACGGAACAAGCAAGGTCTTATATCAGAAAAAACCGTAAACAATGGCTTGAGGAAAACGTTCAAATCGTTGAAAATAAATTCGCCAATGGGGAGCTGGATAGTTTGGATGTCATTCGCCAGCATGGTGTCATCATCGATTATGCAACGAATAAAGTCTTGCCAGAATCAACAAAACAGTTCCGTGAATCCATGAAAACCCGTTCATTGGCTTATTGGAAGTAACCTGAAAAAGGTTCCGAATTCATTCGGAACCCCTGACTGTAGATGAACTCGAAAAAAACGAGTTTGCCTGCAGTTTTTTTCTTTGAAAAAAGTTTCAGTTGATTGGAGCGGGTGTTCGAGACTCCTGCTTAGAACAGCGCGTCTAGGGGAGACCACGCAGGCGCAAGCCGAGGAGGCTCCCCGACCGCCCGCGGAAAGCGAGTTTCTTGAGCGGAAATCAACATCCAAATAATATCCAAATTATGTAGGTTTCGAAGGCATACTTAATGGAAACCCATCAATTCCTTCACATGTTTACAATTTTCTTTGGAAGTGAGCATTTCCAAGAGCGTAAAGGCAACATCGAATGCTGTGGAAGGATTGTAGGATGTAATGATATTGTCCGTGACGACAATCGGTTCATTAACGACTATCGCACCAAATTCTTTTAGCTGACCCTGTCTTTTACTGGTTGGATGATTGTATGTAGTGGCTTTTTTTCCATTCAATATTCCGCTTTTTCCTAGTGGGAGAGAACCGACACAAATGGTTGCTATGATCTTGTTCTTATTATGAAAATACTTAATAACATCAAGAAACCTCTGATCATATGCATCATCATAGAAACCGGCTTCTTCAAAACCTCCTGGAATGGCCAAAGCATCGAAGTCATCAAGGTTCACTTGATCGAGGGTCAATTCCGGCTGCACGATGAAATTCCATGTGCATTTCAATTGTTCATGAAGCCCTACTGTAACCAGGTCAGTCGTACCATCACCCTCTAATTTATTCCAGCCTAATACATCTGTAAACACACTTGCTTCAACCGCTTCGAATCCATTGGATAGCAGCATCAATACTTTTTTCATAGTGTATCCCCCTTATTTATATTTGTATTTATTATATAAAAAGCTAATTCCTTAATACATACGATAAATTATGTAATCATTTCATTTCTATTTATTTTATAATGTATTTAGGTGAATTTTATTAATAAAAAAAAGTGAGGGTGATTGAATTGGATCAAACGGATAAAAAGATACTTTCCTTACTGGAGAATAATGGGCGCATGTCCATGAAAGAACTGGCACATGAAGTTTCCTTAACAGCCCCAGCAACTAAAGAACGTGTTAATAAATTAGAGGAAAGCGGAGTGATAAAAGGATATAAAACGGAAATATCCCTAGAAAAACTTGATAGGAGAATAACAGCATTCATTTTATTCGAAACGGATAGATGTAAAGACTTTTATCAATTTAGCTTGAACCATCCTGAAGTACTGGAATGCCACCGGTTAGCCGGTCAATACAGTTATTTAATTAAAATAAGTACATTTTCCATGGAAACGCTGGAAGACTTCGTCGATGAAGCCATTAAATATGGGAAATCGTCCACCCATCTGATATTTTCTTCCGCATCGAAAAATGTTTTTTCAGGCGAGGAAATGTAACCGGCTTTAATCATTTGCTTGCCATCTCTTTAATATATGAGCAGCAATTAGCAGGAAAAAACTCCACCCATATAGAAAGTAATTAGTAACAAAAATCACAGTTGAAAGTTACAAAAAGGGAGTGGAGAAGAGTGAGTTTTGTTTATGAGGAAGATAAAATAATGGAATTCCTTTTGCAGAATAAAAGTGAATTTGAAGAATATCTTTTATCAGAAGCGGTCAATGTCAGGGGGAAAATCGAAGAAATCCTGCTGATTGGAAATGTCGACCTTTTGAATAATGCACATAAGCTCATCCGTTATATAGTGGAGCAGAATGAAACGGATATGATTGCATTTGCCGAACAAGAGGGAGTTACGTGGGCAACCCACTCTTTGACGCTTTCATTCAAGTTGGAATGGATTCAGGCCATCCGCAGGACGCTTTGGATCTTTCTTTATAAGTTCGAAGATGCAAAAGATTTGTTCAGTGAGGATTCCAAGATCTTTTTTGATTTAGAGAAAAAAGTGAATGAAAAGGTTGATGTATTTCTTAAATCCTTTTTCGTCAGTTACTCCGATTACAAAGACAAATTGATTCTGGCCCAGCAAAACTTGGTTGAAAATCTATCCGTCCCGATCATTCCAATAACATCCACTACTTGTGTCCTTCCGTTAATTGGGACAATCGATGATACACGTATACGGATAATCGAGGAAAAAGTATTGATGGAGATTGGTAAACTAAGGATACAGACCTTGATCTTGGATTTATCCGGTATCATCGAGATGGAAATTGAAATGATTAATGATTTAATGAATATCCTCGATGGAACGGCAATGATGGGTTGTAAAGCCGTGGTGACTGGATTACGCCCTGAAGTTGTTATCAAGATGATCCGTTCAGGGGTTCAGTTCGATGGTAAAGCAGAAACAAAGGGTACACTGCAGCAGGCCTTGATGGACTATCTTGTAGTCACCTAAATCGTGAAGTGGAAGTCGCCATGTTGTGGCGGCTTTTTTTTGTGGGTAATTTGGGGTATAAAGGGAATTTATGTGCTGTTTTTTTGACTCGGATAAGTAGATATGTATAGAAATTGACGTACAACGATACATTTATTCATTACGTGAACAACTTTTATTGATTCTCGAAATGAAGGGTGTAGAAAACTAGGGAGATCACGGTAGATCAAGATGCAACGGATCGTTTGCAGATATAAGTGAATTTCCAATGAAGGTTAGCCTGAAGCAGGTTAACTTTTTTTATTAATTCGTTAAGTAGCGGCAGCCTATCCGCAAACATCCTTCTATAATTATAGCGACCTTTCTTTCGCACTTGATGCATAAAAAAACAACTTGTAAGTCACTTAGAAAGCAAAATCATGAGTTTCTTAAATGGAGTTTCTTAAATGGAAACGCAAAAATCATTATTGAAACAATGTTTGAACTATTTACTTATATAATGATTTTCATGAAGTTGAACCAAATACATGCAACCTTTCGTGTTCCTTTCCCTATCTCGATAACTTGATAACTTAGGAAACTCATTTTTAGTGAAAGTCGCAAATATTCTAGTGATTGGCATTTTGTATGTATTAAAGGTATTGGGTAGTCTCAGATATTGATGCGGCAGCCTATCAACCTACAACAGGAGGAATGGAGATGGTGAAAATATAAGAGGCATGTTCATCGTTTTAAGGGGTTTCTAGAGGGATTCAAGAAAGGGATTGTTGCAACTTCATTTAGTAGGCATTTAAATCTTCATAAAAATTAAGGAGGAATTGAAAAAATGAATGTAAAAAAGGTTCTATTTAAAGGACTGGCAGCGACAGCCTTGCTGGTATTCGTGACGCCTGCATTTGCAAGCGCGTTTGATCCAACTGAAGTATTAGGAAGTGAAAACGGTAAAGGAGCCACTTCTCATGGCCATATCACAATAATGCCAGCAGATGAAACAACAGGTCCAACTGACCCGATCGTTCCTAGTGAACCGGATGGGGAAACAGGAAATACAGGGGCACTGACAATTGATAATGTCTCGCCTTTAGAATTTAATACCCACCAATTATCCGGTGGAGCTGTGGAATATTCAACAACTACAAAAAAACCAAACGTTCAAATAACGGATATTCGTGGTACTGGTGCTGGCTGGACATTACAAGTCTCAACTTCACCATTCAAGGATCTAACTGATGAAACGATGATTCTAAAAGGTGCCACTGTTACACTTCCAATCGGGACTGCAGTTACAACTCCAGGAAATGTTTCACCTGCACCAGAATTAAGGGAAGTACAATTAGGTACTGATTCTGAAGTAACTGCACCGCAAATCCTTATGTCTGCTCAAAATTCAAAAGGAATGGGAACGTGGGTAGATCAATTTGATCCTAGCAACTTGAAAATAAATGTTCCTGCAGGAAACTTAGCTGGAGAGTATGTCTCAACATTAACTTGGAGTCTATTGGATGCACCACAATAATATAAAAAACCATGAGGTGAGGAAGATGAAAGCAATCACCCTGTCAATGGCAGGAAGTATGATTCTGGCAGGATTGATCTTTTCGACAAATTCAGCCGAAGCAGCTGTCGTAAATAGCGCTATTTCCAAAAATTATATTGATTTTATTCCGGATGAGGGTATTACCAAGCCGGTAGATCCGGTTAATCCAGATGAACCGGCTCCACCGAGTCCGATTGATCCTATAGATCCAGACAATGGCGGAACGGGAAATAGTGGATCTTTAACTTTGGACTATGTCTCCAACATCCAATTTGGAACCCAGAAAATTATGAGTGGGAACACTACATATAATGCAAATAATAAAGATCCATATGTACAAGTTTCAGATAAACGCGGAACGGGCGAAGGATGGGTTTTGACAGCAAAGGCTTCTGAATTAAAAAATAGCACTGGGGAGTCTTTACAGGGGGCTGAGTTAACATTCAAAAATGGACAAGTAAAATCACAATCATCAAATGTTTCTGAACCGCCAACGGCTTATGACGTTACATTTGATAACAGTGATTCAAAAAAATTCATGGAGGCACCTTTAGAAACTGGCCGCGGAACATGGCTGGACGTATTTTCAGGTTCTGACGGCGATAATAGTAATGTGCAACTAAAAGTTTTGGCTGGCTCAGCTGAAGCCGAAAGTTACAGTGGTACTGTAACATGGGAATTAACCAACGCACCTAGCTAAATACTCAAATAGAGCTTGGCTTTATAAGAAATTATGTAAGCCAAGTTCCATTAATATATATCACATCATGTTGAAACTAGAGGGGGATATAGATGAAAAAAGGGCTACTTATTTTGATGGTGTCCTTATTGATTGGGTTAGGAATCATTTCCCAAAATGAAACAGCCTTTGCTGGGACCATGGAATATTCAATCAAAGCCAATATTCCAAAAAATCAAATTAATAAGAAGTTGACTTACTTTGACTTGTATATGAAACCGGGGGCCGAACAAACGATATCTTTAACAGTGAAGAATAACTCGAGTGAAAAAATCGACTTAATGATTGAACCGAATACAGCCGTAACCAATCAAAATGGAGTGATTGATTACAGTAAAAATAATCAAAAAAAAGATCGTTCATTAAAGTATGCATTTTCTGATCTCATTTCCCCAAAACAAAAAGTAACGTTAAAAGGAAATCAAACGAAAAAAGTGCCTTTTACAATTCAAATGCCAGATGAACCATTTGATGGAGTGATTTTGGGTGGTTTCTATGTATATGAAATAAATCAAGGCGACAAAAAACAAGAAGATGATAATGTTCAAATCAACAATGAATTTTCGTATGTGATTGGCGTCAAATTGACCGAAACGGATAAAAGAGTAAAACCCAATCTAAAGTTAAATAAAGTTCAAGCAGGATTGATGAACTATCGCACAGTGGTAACTGCGAATCTACAAAACACGGAAGCTGTGATTGTCAATAACTTGGATGTGAATGCCCGAATCACGAAAGAAGGAAACAAGGAGATGCTTCACTCCTCAGAGAAGAATGACGTTTCCATGGCACCGAATTCTAATTTCGATTTCCCTATTAGCTGGGATAATCAAGCGTTAGAGCCTGGCAAATATCATATATATATAACGGCAAAAGACGGAGATCAAACCTGGAAATTTGACAAAATGTTTGAGATTAAAGGTGATGATTCAAAGAAATTAAATAAAGAAGCAGTTGAATTGGATAAAGACTATACACTTATTTTTGCAGGAATCGGCGTGCTAATTGCGGTATTAATCATACTGGTCATTATTCTACTAAGAAGGAAAAAAAGCGGGGAAAAGCATGAAGAAGAGTAAAATATTCACTAGAATCACTTTCTCATTTCTCATTATTATGGGCTTGTTTTTCTCAAGTCTTCAATGGCTGGGGCCAGTGGAATCCATTAAAGTGGAGGCAGCCGGTCCAGTAGAAGATAATCCTCCATCCAGTATTATATTGGATGGCCTGTTTACCACTCCATCAACAGGATCAAATAGCTCCATCATTAACAGTCATCTGGTTTCAGTAACCCCTGGAACCACAAACCAAAAGGGGGCAATTTGGTCGATCGACGATCTTAAAATGGATTTAACCAAAGATTTTACAGCCTCTATGTATTTGTATTTTGGGAATAATGGGGCTAATGCGGCAGATGGTATGGCATTTGTGATGCATAATGATTCAAGAGGTGTAAATGCTATAGCAAAATCTGGGGCAAGCTTGGGGGTTTGGGCAGACGAAGGCTATAATGGATCGAAAACATCTGGCATTCAAAAAAGTTTTGCTGTTGAGTTTGATACCTATAAAAATGATGGTGAAAGCAGCTATTTTGATACTAATGTTAACGATGACCATGTTGCATGGGGATATCCAGGGAAAGCCGATACTTATATAGATTATTCCATTGGTGTTTGGCCGGTACAAAGTAATAGGAGAACCATGAAACATAATAACGTAGATGGTAATACTGGCGTTCAGTATCCCGGTCTGTTATCAAATGGTACATGGCGTAAATTCGAAGTGAGATGGGATGCTGCAAGCCAAGCACTTACGTATCAATTAGAAGGAGTAAATGCGGTTACTGTTGCTGTAAATGCACAAGATGTTTTTGGCTCTACAAAAGTTTATTGGGGATTCACTGGTTCAACAGGCCCTACTTACAAGCAAACCAATCGTGTCGCTTTTGATAAAATACCGGATTTAGTAAATGCAGAAGTTGAGCAAACGATAACGAGACAGGATGATTCTGTTGTTGGGGAGGGCTCTTCAGTTTTTAAAGGTGATGTATTAACCTATACGCTTTATGCGAAATATATCGATGGTTTTCAAAGTTGGAAAAATATCATATTGAACACGGTCTTGAATGATCATGTTACGTTTATCCCAGGCTCCATGACATTGACAACCCCTGGTGAGACTGCTGCATCATTAGATGATAATTCGTGGTCAGGGCAATCGCTGGCACTTAGTATTCCAAATATGAATTCCACTCAAAATGCAGCGACGGTCTCTTTTCAAGTCAAAGTCAATGCAACAACGGAAGCTGCCTCAGTTACTGAAACAGCTAGGTTTAATGGAGATAACATGGTGATTGATACCAATTCAATTGATTATGTCATCCAGCCTAATCAAGCACCAGAAGTAGCAATAAATGATGCTGGCCCTGTTTACGTATCCGAAGGTGAAGATTATGAAGTGACAGGAACTTGGAATGACAGTGATAATTCTAAAGGCACTTTTTACTATGAATTGAATTCAGAGGAAATCCAATCTGAAGAAAAAGAGAAAGATGTGTCTTCCGATAGTGCCGACTGGAGTTTTCTCCTTTCAAAAGACCAATTAAATATGGGGGAAAACACTTTTGAAGTGTATGTAACGGATGAAAATGGAGCAAAGTCCAATGTAGCAACTCTACAAATCATTGTTGTAGAACCGCCATCTCTTACACTTGTTGATGCTGATACGGAATTACCTATTGATTTAGGAAGTGGCTACACAATAAAAGGGACATGGAGTGATGCAGATAGTGACAAAGTGGACCTATACTATGTGTTGGATAAAGGTGAGCCAATTAAATTTGCATCTGGTGCAGCAAATGTTGCTGATAAAGGGGAAGAAGTCAGCTACGAGTATACCATTCCAGCAGATCAATTATCAGTAGGGACACATACTGTATATGTTTATAGTGTGGATGATACTGGTAGACAATCAAATGTGGAAAAACTCACCTTGAACGTCATTGGACAAGTTAGTTTCACCAATGTCGCTACGGATGTTAGTTTTGTAGACATGGAAATTCCAAATCAACCGACATTTGCAAAACGAAATGCCGATTGGGATATTCGCGTGAAGGATACTCGTGGTACCGGCAGTTCGTGGCGGCTGACGGCTACTTTAAGTGAAGATTTTTCTGATGGAGCCAGACATTATTTATTAGATGCCTTAACTTTTGTTGATGAATTTGGAAAAGAAGAAAAAATGGTACTAGGAGTTGCCATGAATGTTTTTGAACATACAACCAAAAGTATAGATGAGATATCCATACATTGGCGAGAAAATCAGGGAATATTATTAAAAATGGAACCTTTTGTCTATATAGGTGATTATCAGGGGAAGATTAAATGGGATTTAGTGGATGCGCCATGAAAAAAAGCCTATGGCTAATAATTTTTTTAGATGATCGAATAAAACCCGATCAATCCCTGTTCTTCTGGATGACTTTACAAGGCTCAAGGGTGTCCTAATGGGCATGTTTTTGTGTCAGGCATGCCTATTACGTAGCTAGCAAAACAGCCTATCCATTAACCCATCCGTGCATATGATTGGTGTCCTAGTTAAAATCGGGCAAGTGTACCTGAATTATTTAAAACAAAAAATGTAAAAGGCTCGGTTTCGCTTTTTCTTGTACACTGGCTCTTAATAGACACCTCATTTTCGTTTTAACAAGTTGGTAAGCCATTCGATGTATACTGGCTTCCTCTAAACGTGAATGAGGCCTTTTTTTGTATATTCCTTTTCTAACGAAGTGAGTACAGGCAAACTGTATAGCCCTTATGATCGTTGTGGAAGCCGTAGACCCTTCAAAATAGGTCAATATTGGTTCCTTTTTCTTACATATAGATCATTACTGGCGCTTCTCTAAAACGTTCATAGCACTTAGTTCCGGAGAAAGGTTTTAAAAGTCTCTTTCTTTATGATCTTTAAACATTTAATCCAATTATTTAGATTTGGGTTTGGAATAGAGGATTCTTTTTCTTCGCACTACAAATTTAACAGCAGAAAATCATAATAATGACCTTATCGGGGAGAGTTCAAAAGCGGTATATACCAATTCATATTTGAACTAGTGTTCCAAAAAAGAAAAGGTTTAGATAAAAATGGGACTATTTAGGGGGTTTACTAAAGTATTTAATGGGTAAAGGGTAAATGCATTTAGGGCTAATGTCTTATTAAGTGGACAGGTAAAGAGGTGATAGTATGAATCGATTTTATAAACGTTATTCAGACGTGATTTTTCATTTATTTAAAGATAATAAGTGGAGTAACTTGGCTGAATTATCCGATAAAACAGGGTATTCAAAAAGTACAATCCGGCGTGATTTAAAATTCCTGGAGACTTTAATTCCCGAGGGATGGGGTTTTGAGAAAAGTGAAAGTCTTGGAATATGTCTTATTAAACCTGAAAATGGTACTTTAGAAAATTTATTGGTGCAAATAAGAGAAAAGAATTCCTATTTTCACATATTAAAGTTAATTCTTTTGAATGATGGTGTCGATATTTCACAGATTTCTCAAGAGGTGCATATTAGTCGTTCCACCGCATATCGTCACCTTGAAAAATTACAGGAGGTAGTACGGGAAGCAGGTGTAAACTTAACTGCTAGCCCATTCAAATTAGTAGGGGAAGAAAAGAAAATCCGGCGCTTTATCATGCAAAATTTGGATTTTGCGACATTGGAAACCTATACAGATAAAGATTCTCTCGATGAAAAGGAATTTCAAACAACGTTACTTCATTTGTTTTCGAAATATTCGATGTCATTTCGGACTGGTGCTTTACACCGACTTACAATGATTTTATATATATCTAATCTTCGTGTTACTATGGGGTATTTCGTTTCCTATCCAAAATCAGTCTTAATGAATTACGAAGGCAGTAAGTATTTTGATTTCTCTAAAGAACTAGGACATTATATGGAAAGATGCCCCTCACGAGATATCCAACTTCAGGAAATATTTTACTTATCGATTTATCTCATGAGTGAGGAAAAACCAGTTAATAGATCACAACATCTTCGATACCTTCGAAACAGAATGAAAAGTAAACGAGGGTTTCCGTTGACTCAATTTTTGGATTCCCTTTCTGAATATGTTTGTTTTAATCTATCACAAGATGATATCTTCTTGTTCCATTTATACCAAACATTAAAGAGAATATCACTTGAAACAGAATTTGAAATGGAGACTGTAAGGAATTCTATGTTACAATATCTTCCCTATTATGAATATAATCCAATTTTTCAGACCATAGAGAAGCTGGCTACCAAATCTTTCTTGACAGTGCCGCTTAAATTTAAGAAACTGGATGTTTTGGAAGTATTCTCACTCCTTCAGGCAGCCATTCTGCGAAATAAGAATCAACACACAATAATAGTTGCATTAGTTTGTCGTACATATACCGAAAAAGATTATATAAGGGAAGTGTTAAAGTATCACTACGGAAATCAGGTGAGGATTTCAACATTCGATCCCTCCAGCAAAGAATTGATTTACAAGTATGAAGAGATTGATTTAATCATTTCGACGGAAGAAGACATTATCGGATTTCAGAAAATTCCAGTAATTATGGTATCCTCTTTTCCTACTCCATCGGAATTAATGCAAATTAAACAATTTTTTGAAGATCATTTTTTTGACCAATTCAGTATGGACCCGGGAATGATTTATCCATATGAAAAAATGAATGCCGTTGTTAAATGATTTACTGTGCAAAAAAAAACAATTTTACTTTAACTACCAACGGCAGGAAACTGTTGGTAAAGGTGAAGAACCTAAGTATATCCGTTTCTGGGGTACTCTCTCTTTACCTAGTGGTTTCACTTCAGCAAGGAATGGACATATGTATCATGAGGGAGCCTTTTTGATACATATAACTTCTTAATATTCCTTCCTGGATGAAGCCAAAGCTTACCCAAAAGATCACTTGATGGCTGGTTTACAACCGCGCCAATGCGGGTTAAATCAATGTCGTTGAAACCGTAAGCGATCCGCATATCCTTTGCGCCAAAGTGCTGGACCGACTTCATACCCTATTTCCGCCCGTCTGTATTTGGGACTGTGGGCATGAAAACCGAACGGACTATCGAATCACCCGTTTTTCAAGATAGTTTTTCGCAAAAGAAGCTACAATATCCTTCAGCTGTCCGATATTTTTCAATGAATCCTGACCCTAAAAGCGGGTGACTTCATCATTTGATTAACATTGGAACATAGTTTCCGCATCACTTTCACGAATTTCCCGTAAACGTAATCTTTTCGTGTACAATACAGGAAACATTTATTCCCTCCTCATATATCAGTTTTAACTATTCTGTTTCTGTGATGGTTTTTCCTTTATTATGAAGTGCCTATTTTGCCGGTATTTTCGGTAATAATCGGACAAGCTAACATTAGCACTAAATAGCATTGGATGAAGGGGAGATAGATCATGGGAAAAAAACATCGCAACCGTATCGCTTCACCGAAAAAGAATAACCATATTCCGAAAGCGGACATCATTGCAGAACATGAAGCACATGGTAAGGAATATTCTGCGAATAAACGAAAGAACGGCCCTGGTTCCAATACAGATTGAGTAAACTTATTGACCGCTCTAGCCTTTAAGGGAGAGCGGTTATTTGTGTTTCTTGCCATCAAACGGTTCATCCTATATCTTAAAGAATGAAGAACCATTGAAGGGAGTTAGGATGATGAAAGCACTTGTCTTTGATGATTTCGGCGGGCCAGAAGTTCTGTCTGTAAGGGAAATTGCAGAACCTGAACATTCAAGATCAGCCGTGATCGTTCGAATGAAAGCGATCGGCTTGAATTTTGCTGATGTATATAGAAGGAAAGGGAATTATCATTTGGTGGGTGATCCCCCATTTATTTTGGGTTATGAAGGGGCGGGGGTCATCGAATATGTCGGGGAAGATGTCCATCATGTGAAAGCGGGTGATCGTGTTGGGTTTGCTGATGTTCCCCATGCCAATGCGGAGCTGGTTTCGGTTCCAGCAGATAAACTGCTGCCGTTGCCTGAGGGCATTTCCTTTGAAACGGCCGCTTCCGTTTTACTGCAAGGATTGACTGCCCAATATCTAACTCATGACAGCTATCCAGTTAAAGACGGAGAAACCATTCTGGTCCACGCCGCTGCAGGCGGAGTCGGCCAATTACTGACACAGATGATCAGGATGAAGGGCGGTCAGGTCATTGGCTTGACATCAACAAAGGAAAAAGCGGCTGTTGCCAAACAAACGGGTGCCGATCATGTTTTCCTTTACGGATCGGACTGGATGAATTCCATTAAGGAAGTAACCGGAGGTAAGGGCGTTGATGTCGTTTACGAATCAGTAGGCCAAACCTTGCTGAATAGTTTCGAGGCGACAAGGACTGGAGGGACTGTCGTTTTCTTTGGTATGGCAGGCGGCGATCCGGAGAAAATCGATCCAAGGATGTTAATGGATACATCCAAAGCATTAATAGGTGGAGACCTCTGGAACGTCTTGACTTCCCATGAAGAAAGGAAAAGAAGAACAGCAGAGTTGTTTGAATGGATCATGGCAGGAAAAATCTTCGTTGAAGAACCGACTCTTTTTTCGCTGGAAAATGGGGATGATGCACATAGACTTCTTGAAAGCAGGAAAAGTACGGGGAAAATATTATTAATACCATAAAAAGGTATAAGGGCTTTCCATTCTAAATGGTGGGGCCTTTTTATTTTAGCCTGTTTTCACATACTATGTTGCTATTTACCAGGTAGTGAGTTGTGGTTGATTACCCCTCCAGATGCTCGCTTTCCGCGGGGCGGGCGGTGAGCATCCTCGGCGTAAACGCCTGTGGGGTCTCACCTGTACCGCTGCTCCCGCAGGAGTCTCGCACTTCCGCTCCAATCAACCTTAAATAGTTTCGTTTTAAAAACAACAATCTTTACGAAAAGAGCCTTATTTTAAAATGGCCTGCTGCACTCAACACCTTATTCATACTGATGATCAGAAACTTTTTCAGTTCCTTTATATAGGCCCATTCTTAGACCCTTTGATAACTTATATATTTAAGCCCTTGCCATTAGAGGGGCTAAGGCCTGTTGTCAAAACAATCTGCTGACCAAGTTCCCTTATCCACAAGACCATTATGCAACACACGAATTCAGAGGAGAAATCCACAGAGGGCCATCCCAAAACCACAATCGTCTTTCTGCAATTCACAGTCGGCCTTCGTCCCCAAAGAAGGCAAAAAAAAGAGAACGGATCCGTTCTCTTGGAAAACATATGACATATGTGATTTTAAGAGGAAATGGAGAGAACATCCAGACGCTTCTTTTGGATCGCGAAATAGGATTGGAGGGTTTCCTTTTTCTTTGTAAGAGAAAAGTTCCGGATAGCCGGGGCCACTGCATGATTGCCGAATTTAAGGGTCAAGGTCAACAGCCTGTCCAACTGGCCATATGTATCGTTTCTAATGCGCGCCATATACTCGGCAGCGACCTGCTTATCATCATCGGTACTTTTCTTTTTTCCTTCTGCCCGAAATTCTTCGGTCACAGTCTTTACACGGGAAATGAGCCATGTTTCGCACCAGTCGTTCAGCACATGGCGGATGAATTCTGCTTGATGGTGCTTATGGAGAATGGGCTCGATATGTTCAGCCATTTCCAAATCATTCACTTCCCGGCAGAGAGCCTTCTCGGAAATATTTCTATGAAAATGAGCGCGTTCAAGCAGGCTTTTGATGGATTCTGCCTGGTGGGCATACTTGACCATCTGTTCCAATGTCTCGTTGTACATGATCTTGCTTAAATAAGCAGAGGCTTGTTTTGGGGCAAGAAGTAACTGCTTATTGGCAGGAAGCGCCTGGCCAAACTTCTTAAGAGAATGAGAATAGACGAAACGGGCTAACTTCTGCAGTTCCTTTTGGATATCATTGGAGATGGTTGTCGCTTCTTGTAGAAATGAACGGAAAATATATTTGCCGACCCTTTCCAATTCCCTGCATACAGAATCATTGATATGCCCAAGGTAGCCAGCGTTAAAAATCGTTCTCCGCAACAATGTCCGTTCCGCCCTATTTTCTTTATACTGCTCCAAGACACCCTCGGTAAAGGTGAACACGAGAACTTCTTTCTTTGAAAAAGCCCTGCTTGCAAAAGAAATCGTCACTAAATGGCCTAAAGCGTCATGGATTGCATCGATTGCATCCAATAAGCGCTGCCTTGTGAATAGCGAGCTGGAATCAGGGACGATTTCACTATAATCAAATAGTACTGACTCAGACTTCAAAACAGACATTCGGAAAGCACCCATAAGCAGCAGCCGTTTTCCATGAATCGTTAAGGATTTGAAAGCATCGCTATAAAAGAAACGGTATTTCTTGCAATAACGGTCAGTCTTCCTGTTATAGCCAAGATTACTTGCGGGACCAAGGTTAAACTTATAAAAGATATCTTCACCTTGAGGAACAGGCACAAACACTTTCTTTAGAGATCCTTGTGGTGCGGTGAATTTATTGATAATCTGCCTTAAGTACTTTTCTGTCGTTCCGACTCCTCGGGCCATCATATGAAGCGGGCTCTGGATGACCCCGTCCCAATCACTGTGGAGCAAGGCGTACAAACACGTATCGAATTCAGTGGAAGATACATTTCTTAATAGGTATTGGTAAGTTTCTTCATATATCATAAGGCATCCATCCTTTTCTAGAATCTATATAAACATTGAATCGATAAAAGTAGCATCGTTGGAGTAAATAGTTTTGGAAGTTTTATGATATGGATGAAATATTATTTCGATATATTTTGAAAATAGTAAATTAGTTGCACAAAAGTGATAAAATGGTTAAATGGGAACATACATGACAAGGAGAGATATTTAAAACCATGATACTTTCACTACTCGTTTTCATCTTAAAAGGGATTTTTATGAAAATACCATTTGCCATATTGGGACTTTCCTTGATTCCGCAGAGATGGACAAACGCAATCACCAAAAAGGATATATCCTTTTTCATTGAACAGGTGCTGAGACTTTTAGTTTCTGCTGCCATATTGTTTTTCGTTATCGATATTATGCTATTGGATCTTACTGCCACTGCATTCTTTTCGAGTTTTGCCATCATTCTTGGGCTCATTCTCATCATTGATTCCAGAATGTATGTGTACAGTGCCAGGGAATC
Source organism: Peribacillus sp. YIM B13481 (assembly GCF_042787985.1). Taxonomy (NCBI): domain Bacteria; kingdom Bacillati; phylum Bacillota; class Bacilli; order Caryophanales; family Bacillaceae; genus Peribacillus; species Peribacillus sp. YIM B13481. Next base: position 23,158 of record NZ_JBHZPE010000024.1, on the reverse strand, counting down.
TTCAATAACCCGACGAAATCGGAGGGGAAATGAAGCTGAGAAGCAACCAAAAACACCTTGGAATGTATATTTCAACAGTTTGATAGGATTCGTTTTGATATTAGCATGGGTCATCATGCTGTTTTACCCCATCACTTTTGCCGCAGATCTGCATGGCTGGACAAAGGTCGATAAGAAAAATGAGCTGGAAGAAGTTCAAGATATAAAAACCATGCCGCTTGTTACAGTGAAAATGGCAGATGCAAAAGGTGATGCAGCGATTAATAAAATAGAAAATGCATCATATTTCACTGAAGGCGAATACCGCCTAACCAATATTAATGATGAATTGACTTATACTTCACCAATTGAAATGGACGGATTTTTGAAAGCTGGGAAAGCGGTATACACGCCAGGTTATAATTTGATTTCTGCCGTATCGACGGATAAAGGGGCAAGTACGGTAAAAGGGAAGATGCTGTATGCTCCCTCACAGTACCTCGATCATGATTTGGAAAGGACCATCCGCAAAGCATACCCGAATAAAATCATCCATGATTCATATTTGGAACCGAACGAAGACGGAAAGCCCTTCTTTGTAGCTTCAGTGGGACATTATTTGAAATACCGCAGCGGGCCCGCAGTGGACGGGGTGGTAGTAGTGAATCCGGAAACGGGGGACATGAAATACTATCCGTTAGGAAAAGAACCTGAATGGGTTGATCGAACATTCACATTGGAAACGGCCCTGGAATATTGGACCTACTGGGGGAAATACGTTCACGGGTGGAAAAACCAGTCCTTATTTGGGCCGAAGAAAGATGTCTTGATTCCTAATGAGGAAAATATGCAAGTCACGTTCAACGAAAAAGGCGAATTGATTTATGTAGTGGACTTCACCAGGGCTAAATCGAAAGGAAACTCAAAAACCCTGGTTGGTTACGGTGTTTTCAATGCCAAAACTGGTGAAATGACGTACTACAAAGGCGTCACGTCCGTTCTAACTGGAAAGGAAGCAAAATCCAACGCCAATGCGAGTGAGTTTTTGTCTAAATATCCAGGCTGGAAAGCCACTAATGGAATTTTCTATACGATATACGGTGCGCCCACTTATGTCATTCCGGTTACAAAGGGCAGCAAGTTTCAAGGTGTGGCGATCGTGTATGCCAATAGCGATAACCCCCAAGTGGTCTTTGGGAAAACGAAAGACGAAGCTTTCCGGAATTATAAAAAGCTGATTGCATCTTTAGGGAAAGTCAGCGGTGTAACGCCTCAAAAAGGATTTGAGATGAAAGAAATAAAGGGGAAAGTTACAAGGATCAACGATGCCAATCTTTCCAATGGATACGTATTCTATTTAATCGTAGAAGGTAATGCCAAGAGATTCTCAGTGGACCCTGGAGTCAATGAGCTATCTGATGTTGTATTGACGAATGTAGGAGACCGGGTTGTGCTGAAGGTGATGGATATGGAAGAAGACGTCGTTCCAGTCGATCAATTCACTAATCTGGACTTACCTAAGAAATAAAAGCATGATTGAAGCATGAAAAAAAGCATTGGGTATCAAGCAATGCTTTTTTTCATGCCTGCATTTAGAGTTCGATTGATTAACATTACAGGTCCGATAGTTTGAATGAAAGGATGGATTTCATATAATATCCCTTTTGAATGACGGCTTTTATTACGAAGTGCCCATTTATCCGTTTCCGCACCCGGTACAGCAGTGAAGCGATTTCTTCTGCCGTCACAATTTGCTCGGGATCACCGATTCTCTCGGGCCATACATGCTGGACAATCTCTTCTTTTGAGATTAGGTTGTCCAAATTCTCATAAAGCAACTTAAAGCAATCGAATTCCTTAGTAGGCATTTTAATGGGTGCTTCATCATTGATGATTACGGTCTGAAGGTGCTCATTGATAGCCACGATTTGCTGTATCTCCGGGTTCACCGGAGTGAAATCCCGTGTTAAATCGTTGTCGATGGAAATCATGAATTCAATCAATCCATTAATCAAAGTAATGGAATCCCCCGGTTCGATGGGGCAGGGATGGCCCGGAACGAGCGGCATCTGGTTCACCGAGGTACCGTGTTTGCTTGCCAAATCCTCAATGAGAAGCTGTCCTTCCTCCATATAAATCCGGCAATGTTCCCTGGAAACGAAGTCATTGTAAAGCATGAAATCAGCTTTGGAGTGCTGGCTTGCACGGCCAATCAGCAGGCTTTTCCCTTCAAAAACATAGGCGAATTCCTCGGTTTGGCCTTTGTGCAAGGTTCTCGATACAACCTTGAAAGTTTTATAGATCATTCACTTCATATCCCCTTAAGAGTCTGAATATTTAGATTATTTTTATAGATTTATCATTTTGGCTACATGGCTGTTTAGTGGGTTCAATTTTATAATTATAAATTATCATACGCTTACTTACTAACGAAAAATGAAAAAAATACAAATTAGGCACACAGCCATTATAACTTAAAGTAATGACGGATGAAGAAAGTAACTCTATTTTTGCTTGCCTTGACTGTCAGAGGGGTGCTTTTAAGGCGTTTCCTCAAAGCCGGCCAGGCAGCACCGGAAGAAGTATGCGATGAAAATGTACCTTACGCTTGTGGAAAAGGAGTTGACCAAAGGTGAGTATGTGGAGAGATAGGATAAATGCCTTCAGCATCCTGCTGATGATCATTAGTATGATAGTATATATTATTTTTCCCCAGCCCTTTACCCTCAGTCTGTACTGTATATTTGGCATTGCCTTTATTAGCCTGACTTTACTGAATTAAGCATATCCTGGATTGGGGAGGGATGTGGGAGACGAAACGGGAAGGAAGAAGACAGAAAAAGGTGGAGGAGGCATGACTGAATACATGACTCTTCCAGTGAAGTTAATATAAAAATTCAGTGCCTGCCGGATCAACGGCAGGCTTTTTTCAAGCTCTAAAATACTAGCAAGAGGTACGCTATCCAAAGATTTAATGATCATTATCATTCACCCATACTTAAAAAGAGCCATTTTTAATTGGAAACGGTATAATAAATTGGCAGAAGTAGACATTAATATGGATTGCCACTGAGTTTTATCGCGTGTATTAACTGAATCTCGAGAGAAAGAACCTTTATACAATAAAGTCAAAACAAGAAAAGGAGAAACCATGACAAATGAAACTGGATGGAATTTAGACAATAGTTATGCCCGTCTTCCGGAAAAATTTCACACGGGCACGAACCCGACTCCTGTACGTTCACCGGAGTTGATCATTCTCAATGAACGGGTGGCTGAATTCCTTGGTTTGGACGTTCAAAAGCTTCAAAGTGATGATGGCGTGGCGGTGTTTGCCGGAAACGAGCTTCCAGAGGGTGCTTCGCCTCTTGCCCAAGCTTACGCGGGGCATCAATTCGGGCATTTTAATATGTTAGGTGACGGCCGGGCGATATTGCTTGGCGAGCAGGTCTTGCCTCAAGGCGAGAGGGTTGATATCCAGCTGAAGGGTCCGGGAAGAACGCCATATTCCCGCGGGGGCGATGGCCGGGCTGCACTTGGGCCGATGCTGCGCGAATACATCATCAGCGAAGCGATGCACGGGCTCGGCATTCCTACCACCCGAAGTCTGGCCGTGGTGACGACCGGTGAAACGGTAATCCGTGAAACCGGGCTGCCTGGTGCCATCATGACCCGTGTGGCTTCGAGTCATCTTCGTGTCGGAACCTTTCAATTCGCTGCAAAATGGGGCACGGTCGAGGAACTCCGGACCCTTGCCGACTATGCAATAAAGCGTCATTTTCCAGACATTGAAGCCGATGAAAGTCGTTATCTCTCGCTGCTACAGGAAGTGGTCAAGCGTCAGGCTGAGCTCATTGCCCAATGGCAGCTGGTTGGCTTCATTCATGGGGTGATGAACACCGACAACATGACGATTAGCGGAGAAACCATCGATTATGGACCTTGCGCCTTCATGGATGCCTATGACCCTGCAACAGTATTCAGTTCAATTGATACTCAAGGCCGCTATGCCTATGGTAACCAGCCGATAATTGGGGGGTGGAATCTTGCGCGATTCGCTGAATCCCTATTGCCGCTGTTACATGATGACCAGGATCAGGCCGTTACACTTGCCCAAGATAAGATTTCTGTTTTTAATGATCTGTATCACACTAATTGGTTAGCGGGAATGAGAGCAAAACTGGGGTTATTCAACGAAGAGACACAGGATGAAGCCCTTATTAATGGCATCCTCAGTATGATGAAAAAGCATGGTGCCGACTATACCAATACCTTCCGTGCTTTGACCTTAGATAAGATGGCGGATACGGTCCTTTTCGGGACACCTGAATTCGCCCAGTGGCAAGAGCTCTGGTTGGCTAGACTAGGCAGGCAGAAGGAATCGAAGGAATCTTCGAATCAGTTGATGGAGAAAAGCAATCCTGCAGTGATTCCACGGAATCACCGGGTTGAAGAGGCATTGGAAGCGGCAGTGGAACAAGGGGACTACAGCGTGATGGAACGGCTTTTGGATGTTCTCTCAAACCCTTATGCACACTCTGATGAACAAGCCGAATACTCCACACTGCCTGCGTCAACAACACCTTACCGAACCTTTTGCGGTACCTGATTATAATGGAGATTATGAAGGAGCTCCCGAGACTGAAGTTGATTCTTTGTCAACTTCAGTCTCGGGAGCCTTTTTGTTTATTTAGTAAAAAAGTTTAGTTTGAAGAATATCCATTGCGCGCTCAATATCCGCTAAATCTTCCTTCGAAGCATGCTGCAGCCGGCTTTGGAAACGGGATTCCACAATTGCAAAAGCCTCGTTCATCATCGTTTCCCCCTCTTTGGAGAGGCGGATGTATTGTTTCCGTCTATCTTCCGGATCACTTATTTTTTCAATTAAATTCTTTTCGCTTAATTTTTTCAGTTCACGGCTCGTGTTAGGCATGGAGATGTGCTGACAGTCACTGATTTCACTTGGAGTGACAGGCTGACTGACTGTTATATATTCAAGAATGTGATATTGTACCGGCGTGATGGAATCGGATTTGGCGTTTTGGGTCAATTCGTGTGTCACTTGATGTACGGAAGTTGTAAATGTGACCATTTTTTCAAAAAGAGCTTTTTTGTCCATAGCTTTCACCTCTTACTGAGAAGATATCAAAAGTGTTATCAAAATACAATTATCATTTGACAACAAAAAAAGGTGTTGTTATATTATTGTTATCAAATGATAAGTAAATAGGGGGGTACGTCATGAACATGCTGGTCATTTACACATATCCAAATCATGAAAGTTTAAGCTATGCCTTTTTACAAAAAGTCATCAAGGGAAGTAAGGAGAACACCCACATAAAGGGGCTGCAGGTCTTGGATTTATATGAAGAGGGCTTTAATCCGCTCTTGGAGTTCAATGAGCATAAACGAAGGCGTGATATGCATCGTGATCCTCAGCTTGAAAAATATAGAAATCAAATTACTTGGGCCGATAAGATTGTCTTTGTTTATCCAATCTGGTGGGGGAGGCCTCCCGCAATGCTGATGGGATACATTGATCAATTATTTTCTTCGAATTTCGCCTACAGGGATAAAAAGGGATTGTTCCCAGAAGGCCTTCTTAAAGGAAAGTCGGTCGTATGTGTATCAACGATGAAGGGACCTGCAAAGTATCCGCTTCTCTGGTTGAATGATGCGCATAAAATATTGATGAAAAGAGCGTTATTCAATTTTGTCGGAATCAAAAAAGTGAAGTTTTTCGAATTCGGTAATATGGAAAGCCCAAAGGGGAAACAAACCCAAAAGCTAGAAAAGGTTTATCGGTATTTCAGAAAGGTGGCAAGCTAAGAATACCGTTTTCGCTATTTCGGGATTAGTAGAGGAGCCCCATTCATGTATGGATCCTCATACTGAATGGGGCTATGGTATTCACTTGGTTATTGCACCTGTTCCAATGATCCGCCTTCTTAATCAGTGCAGTTTTGCTTTTGCGAATCTCCATTTGTTCTTGATGAAGGTAAGGATCATACAAATCACTATGATCGTCAATGAAGCTAATCCACTTAACCAGATGCTTTGGAATTCACTTACATAAGGCTTGATGATGTATGAGGCAACGATGGCCAGGACCGCGCTTATCGGTATGAAATCAGCGACTTTCCCTTTGCTGAATACGATAACAAGGGGAATTTAGTTTCCGGTTCACTGTATAAACAAAAGCAGTCAATAGAGTTGTAAGACTAACCTAAGGATCTCTGGATACTTCCGGATTTCCTTTTTCTTTGGGTTTTGAAAGTCTAGCAAAACAGGCTGTCTGCCGTGTCTGCTCCCGTGTGCTTTTACTTACTGGCGTTATTTGCTGAGGAAGTAATTTTTTGCTATCCTTTGTTAAGGATTTCCATCCCATGTCATTATCGTTATTGCCCAATATACTAAATGGACAATTCGATTCAAAAAAGGACTGGTTAACAATGCTCCTTTTATAAAGGGTTTGGCTTCCGCTTGTCCGTAATCGAGTCCAGCCAACAAATTAGCAGGGAGCTACAGCGTTTGTTATATTAATGGTAAGCTCTGTTATTTTGCGTGGGATCTGCACCTATATTCCGGCATGATGGACGGCAGTCATTAACATGGGTGTTGTCCTTTCGCCTTTGTTCAAGGGAAAGGCAATCGAACCAAGTATTCACCATGATCTTTAAAAAGTATCATGTTCAAAGGAGATGGAATCTATGAAAAGGTGGAGATCTTCTGTGACTCTATTTTCTTCTTTTCAATGGTTGTTTTTTATTTTTGCAAATACGGTAGTAGTGCCAATATCGATTGGCGCAGCTTTTGATCTTCCTCCAAATGTTACAGAAATGACCATGAGAAGCTCGCTCATTTTCACCGGGATCGCTTGCGTGATTCAGGGGTGGAAGGGACATAAGTATCCAATTATGGAAGGGCACTCCGGACTACTGTGGGGAGTGATGTTGAATTTAGGGTTATCTGCACCATCCATAGGGCTCGGTTATGCTGAAATAGGAGGGGGAATAGCGACTGGCCTCATTGCAGCTGGTGTAGTGACCATCATTATTTCTGCCTTCAACCTGATTTCTTATGTCCAGAAGATTTTCACTCCCATGGTCATGACCGTTTACTTATTCCTTCTGACGTTCCAGCTCATTTTTGTCTTTTTTAAGGGGATGCTCGGGATCACGGAGGATGGGGAAATTAACATCCCGGTCAGTATCCTGTCATTGGGGATTGTCTTTTTAGTAAGTATATTAAAGATAAAAGGACCAAGGACCATTAGCAATTTCTCCATTTTGATCGGGATAATAGTGGGTTGGATTTTTTACTCGCTGCTATTTCCAGAGACTGGGGGAGAAATGGGGTCGGCGAGTGCCTCTTTTTCATTTTTCCCATTAGGTGTTCCAAACCTGGAATTCGGGATAATAGCGATTTCTTTTTTTGCAGGATTACTGAATTTGTGTAATACGTTCGCTTCCATTCAAGCTGCATCCGAGTTAATGGGGGATGAAGCTGACCACAAGCAGTATCGAAATTCTTTATTCATGACTGGCGGTTTTACCATTTTCGCCCCTGTGCTTGGCCTTGTTCCGTATACACCTTTTACTTCATCCATTGGATTTTTGCAAAGTACTCAAATCTATGAGAGGAGGCCGTTCTTATTTGGAGGCATGCTGTTGACCATAATCGGACTCATTCCTCCTTTTATCTCTTTCCTGGCCACCATGCCCATAACAGTCGGGAATGCTGTATTGTTCGTCGCTTACCTTCAACTGTTTGGCACGGCTTTCAACAGCGTCAAGGGTCAGCATTTTACTTCAGACACGATATTCAGGCTTGCCGTACCAGTATTGATCGGAGTGAGTTTGATGAATATCTTGCCTAATGCATTTTCGGGCGTTCCCACGCTTTTACAGCCCTTTTTGACTAATGGGCTCATAATGGGTGTATTGATATCTATCGTGCTGGAGAAATCAGTAAACTGGAAGCGTTATGAACAACTGCAGAATTAAGGTGACTTTCCATTTAAGCATATCCTGACGACCGATCGATATGGCTATACATAAATGATCCTCCATTGAAATAACGAAAAGGAAAAGGCAAGTGACTTGTAAGAACCTTAATTTAAAGAGGTGTGCATGAAAGCCAGAAGGATGTAACCTTCTGGTTTTCTGTTTTTTTTTATTTGTATTTTAATGGTAATCAGGTATTCGTCGTGAATGGGTATTTGGTGAAAATAGGCTTTTTCTTCAGTAGCAATACCCACTCCCCTTACATATTTTGTTGGAGGAAGTATTTGACGTGGTATCAATTCCCTGACCATTTCGTTCAGATTTCCTGTTCTAAGCACTACCTTATAAATAATAAACGGAGGTTATATAATATGTATGAATTTCAAAATCAATTGCAAAACCTGTATGTCGATGATTTCCAGGTGACTCAGCCAGTTCCTTGGGATCAAAGCCAGTTCCAGCAAGGGTATTCTGACGATTCCCGACTCATAGGTTTCGGTTTTGGTTGTTTTGGTTGCCTTGGTTGCTTTATTGGGGGCTGTGGGTTCGGTCGTTGCGGAGGTTGCGGAGGTTGTGGGTTCCGTTGCGGAGGTTGCGGAGGTTGCGGCGGTCGTTGCGGACGTTGCGGCGGTTAAATATCCAGGTTTCTAAAGGAAGTCCCTGCATGTGCAGGGACTTTTCTTTATAGCATTAGACATAAGGGACAAATTGTTGTACATAGGATTAAAGTGAAGTGCTGTGCTAATAGCAGCACTTAAAATGCATCGGGTTAGGAGGAGCGGAATGGTGAATTTGACCCCTTCTATGCGTTTGAAAGTGAAGAGAGATACGTTTTTTCTTCCGGAACCGAATAGAGGTGTGTATTTCAGGAATAACATAAGTTCGTTCCGTATGGAGGGCGGCTCGATCGTCCAGTGGATTGAAAAGCTATTACCGATGTTCAACGGAAACCATACATTGAGCGAGTTGACGGATGGATTGCCTGGCCCATACCGGAACAGGGTGATGGAAATTGCCGAGGTTTTGTACGGCAATGGGTTTGTACGGGATGTAAGTCAGGACAGTCCCTATCAATTGAGGAATCAAGTACTTGAAAGGTATGCTTCACAAATCGAGTTCCTGGAAAGCTGCGGCGATTCCGGGGCTTACCGTTTTGAAACTTATCGAAAGAAAAAGGCGTTGACCATAGGCTCTGGCCCATTGTTCCTTTCATTGGTGTCCTCGCTGTTGGAATCCGGATTGCCCGCATTCCAAATCTTCATTACGGACACAGTACCGACCAATAGAAAAAGATTGAATGAAATCGTGGCGCATGCGCGTAAGACGGACGACGAGGTTTCCATAGGGGAGGTCGTGCTTGAAAAGGGAGAAGAGATTGAATGGCAGGAAATCGTGCAGCCTTTTGACACGATTTTATATGTGTCACAAGAGGGTGATATAGAGGAGTTAAGAGAACTTCATTCGGTTTGCAGGCAAGGGAAAAAGATCCTGTTTCCTGCATTGATCATCAATCGAGTAGGCATGGCTGGTCCGCTTGTCCATCCGGATTCCAAGGGGTGTTGGGAGTCTGCTTGGCATCGTTTACATCAAGCTGTGCTGGAAAAGAATCAGGCACCATCTTCCTTTTCCGCGACAGCCGGAGCGATGTTGGCCAATATAATGGTATTCGAATGGTTTAAAGAGGCTACAGGCGTTACGACAGCAGAACAAGCCAATCATTTTTATCTGTTGGATATGGATACAATGGAGGGAAAGTGGCATCCATTCATTCCCCACCCGGGAGTGACGGGAAAGGGGACTGCTGCATGGATTGAAGATTTTGATCAGCGGCTCGAACAGAAATCGGAACCGAGTAAGCCGGGGAAGGTGTTTATGTATTTCAGCCGATTGACATCCTCGGAATCCGGGATCTTTCATCGTTGGGATGAGGGAGATTTAAAACAGCTGCCGTTGGCCCAATGCCGAGTTCAGGTTGTTGATCCGCTGTCGTCCGGTCCGGCCGAACTGCTGCCCGAAATCATCCGTTCAGATCTGACGCATGAGGAAGCGAGAAGGGAATCCGGTCTTTCAGGAGTTGAAGCATATGTATCCCGAACACTCAGCCAGCTCGTACCGACTCTTACACCGCTTCAGGGGGCAGAAGATATAAAGGAGTCGGTCGTCGGTATCGGAGCAGGGGAAACATTTGCTGAATGTGTATGCCGTGGGTTGCAAAGCAGTTTGGATACAGAGTTTGGAAATAAGGAGCTCAACCAGGAGAATCTTGTGGCAGTGCAGTTGGCAGAGGTGGATGATGAACGCTGCCGGTATTATTTACAAGCGCTGACCCGGCTGCAAGGAGATCCGATCATCGCGTTGGGTGAGGAAGTGTCTGGTTTCCCGGTAGTTTGGGCAGGAACGAGCGACGGCTGGTCCGGAGCTGTCGGTTTGAATGTAACGATCGCATTACGGAACGCGTTGCAAAAGGCGGTTATGAAAGTCCAAAATCAGACCGTTTGCCTCACAGCTCCAGATTTAGTGGCATCGCCTGTTCTTAAGGAAGAAATACCCTTGAATCTTGTGATTCCTTCGTGCGGGGTGACGGGGGATTCCGAGATATTAAAGTCCGCCATTCAAGTCTTGAAGAAGAATAAGAAGCGAATCTTCGTTTTCGAATTAGAACTGGAAACTTTCTTGAAGGAAGAAATGGCAGGAGTGTTTGGGGTGCTTTTGCGAGAGGAGGAATCAGGGTGAAAACTGACGTATTGGTTGTCGGGGAAGGAGTGCTGGCCGACCATGTTCATGGGGACCTGTCCGGCCAATATCAGGTGAATCGCCAAACCGATTTCGAGGCAGGAATACCGCAAACGACGGCTATGGTCCTTCTGCTGCAAGATGCCTGGAATCCAGCTGTCCATTTAAAGGCGGAAGAGGTGATAAGGCAAGCGGGCATTCCATGGCTGCGGGGGTTCGTTTCATTTGGAGAGGGAGTGATAGGTCCGTTGGTGCACCCGGATGTTCCTGGCTGCTCACAATGTGCGGACCAAAGGCATCTCATGGCTGGGCGTGATCGAAAAGAAATGTGGGAAATCCGCAAACAGCTGGAGAAAAATGGGGGGATGGATCGTGATGCGGCTGCATCACGCACAGGCCTTTTACAGATGGCCCACTTGATTTGTGCAGAGGTAAGGAAGGCGATGAAAGGAGAACGCGCCTGTTCGGAAGGGCGTGTATCAATCATCAACTTGAAAACGCTGAATGGCTCGTGGCACTCATTTTTACCAGACCCATTGTGTCTGGTTTGCTCAACATTACCTGATGACTCGAAGGAGCGTGCCAGGATTACGTTACAGCCAAGCCCGAAAATCAGTCCCGACAGTTACCGTACCCGTTCAATGGAAGAACTGAATGAAGTTCTGGCCAAGGATTACTTGGACCATCGCACAGGTTTCTTGAATAATAAAATGATCGACCTTGTGCCACCATTTGCCGATGTAAGTGTTAATTTGCCTTTATTCATAGGAGATGAGGGGGCGGCAGGCCGTACTCTCTCATATGCGGCCAGTGAGATGACGGCGATATTGGAGGGATTGGAAAGGTATTGCGGTATGGAGCCCCGCGGCAAACGGACAGTCATACATGACAGTTACAACAACCTTAAGGAATTTGCGCTCGATCCGATCAGGATAGGGGTACACTCGAAGGAAAATTATGCACAGCGGGATTTCCCGTTTCAACCGTTTAATCCTGACCGCTCGATAGATTGGGTATGGGGCCACTCATTTTTGCAAGAGCGGCCGATCTTGGTCCCGGAATTGCTTTCCTATTACAGCTTGGGCTGCGGTCATGGGTTTGTCTATGAAACTTCCAATGGCTGTGCTTTAGGGGGGAGTTTGGAGGAGGCCATTTTCTACGGCATCATGGAAGTGGTCGAACGTGATTCGTTTCTTCTGACCTGGTATGCGCAGCTGCCGCTCACACGTCTTGACCCTTATTCTGCAAATGATAAAGAACTGGAATTGATGATTGACAGGGCGAGGGCGGCAGCAGGGTATGATATCCATTTGTTTAATTCGACCATGGAACATGGTATCCCGAGCGTATGGGCGTTGGCTAAAAACAGGAAACAAAAAGGATTGAATATCATATGTGCGGCAGGGGCCCATCTGGACCCGATCCGGGCCGTGAAAAGCGCGGTCTTTGAGTTGGCTGGCATGATGCTGACACTTGACGTTAATTTGGAAGAGAATCTGGATGAGGTTGAGAAAATGCTGCATGATTCTTCACTGGTACGGAAAATGGATGATCATGGCATGCTGTACGGTTTGCCGGAAGCGGAAGAGCGACTGCAGTTTCTGCTGGATGATGACCGTCCAATGCGGACGTTTGATGAAGAATTCAAGCAAATGCCAAAGCATGCGGACTTGACCGATGATCTGCAGGACATTCTTCAGGAGTTTCGCCGATTGCAACTCGAGGTTATTGTGGTGGATCAGACGACACCTGAAATTGCACGAAATGGATTACATTGCGTGAAAGTGCTGATACCGGGGATGCTGCCGATGACATTCGGCCATCATCTTACCCGCATAACGGGGCTTGAGAGAATACTGAGGGTTCCGATGGAACTTGGATATGCTGAACGGCGGCTTGAATTCGAACAGCTCAATCCGCATCCGCATCCTTTTCCATAAGCGGTGATTTAGGAGGTTGGAGGATGAGTCTAGAAGCATTTTTGCACAATTTGCATTTTGATATCGAAAAGGCAAGTCCGCCGGATTGGGAAGTGGATTGGGATGATGCACCGCTGACGTATAAGCTTTACCGTGACTTGCCTGTTTTTCCGCTATCACTGGAGGTGCCGCTGACGCTGGAGGGTTGCAGCGGGCCTTCAAAACAGGACCTTAAAGGAATCGGTCATTTCCTCTGGTATGCATATGGCCTGACCCAAGTTAGTCAGGTATCGAGCTCCTCGGAATCTGAGGACCTCATGCAGTCATTCCGGCGTTTTCCGCCATCAGGGGGAGCTTTGTATCCAAGCGAATTGTACGTGTACTTGAAGATGGAGGGATTACCTGCTGGTGTATACCATTATGATGCGGCACACCACCGGCTGGTATTGCTGCGGGAAGGGAATTTTGATTCATATATAACAAAAGCTCTTGGTGAAAACTTTGATATGTCCGCATGCTTTGGCACGGTTTTTGTATCGACGATGTTTTGGAAAAACTTCTACAAATATAATAACTTTTCATATCGTCTGCAAGGGCTGGATGCAGGCGTGCTTCTTGGACAGTTGCTCGAAGTGGCGAAACGGTTTGGAATCGCCGCTGGGGTGTGCTTCCAATTCCTTGATCGGGCTATCAATCACCTTCTTGGGCTTTCGGATGAGGAAGAGAGCACATATGCGGTGATCCCCTTATCGGCAGACACCAAATTTTGGTGTGCTGATGAAAGTAATGGTAACGGACCTGTCACTTCGACAGAATTATTGCCGGAATTGACGGGCATTCAGCCTGAACACTATGTTCGGTCGCAAAGAATCAGGGAATTTCCGATGCTGACTAAACTGAATGCAGCATCCATGATCGAATCCACCCAATCATTCCGGCGGATCAGTCCGAAGAATGGGACTAAATCCGAAGGACATATTGTAGCCCTTCCTATCGTGAAGCGGCTGTCCTATGACTTGGCATCAGTTTGCCGGAAGCGGTTTTCACCTGAAATGGACTTCGCACTCGGGAAAGTCAGTCAATGGCAGCTGGCTTCTCTCCTGCAGGAGGCAACCGCCTCGTTCTCCTATCGAAATGACTTGGATGGAAAAAACGGGAACGATGAACATCGCGTTTCATTATATGCTTGTTTGTATAATGTGGAAGACATACAAGATGGTGCATACCATTACGACAGCACGACACATACATTGCAACAGATACAATCGGGAGATCAGCGGCTCCGATTGCAATACGGAATGTCCCTCGATATCATGAATTTTCAGCAAGTGCCAATCTGCATACATGTAGTTGGCGAGCGGGACCATTCCAAAACGCAACTTGGATATAGAGGATACCGCATCCAGCAAATGGAGGCGGGGATGCTCGTTCAGAAATTACTGCTAGCTTCGTCAGCCCTCGGAATGAACGGGCACCCGCTGCTCGGCTTTGATGTGAAAATGTGTGATGATCTTTACAATTTCGGTGGTGGTCCTCAAGGAAAAACGAGCCTGATCCAAATCCCTATCGGCCATTATCGGAATCGTCCCTGGCTGAAGGGAAGTTTGCATAGTTAAAAATGTAACGATAGCCTTCATTCCTTTTAAAGAATGAAGGCCGTTTTTATTTAATGAGGAAAAAATAATTATTAACAAAAAACTGGAACTTTAAAAACGTTACAGCTTCCATCCTAAGTGTGCAATAATCCCGGCCGAGGATTATACTGATATAAAAGGTTTTACCATTTAAGGGAATGAATAAATAGATAATAAAGTTAATAATTTGGAACGCTTTTAACAAAACCAATTTAAAGGATGTAGCTTATGGAATGGAGAACGGATAGAAAATCCAAGGAGCCTTTATATAAACAAATTGCTGGTTATATTGAGAGTGGTATTGCTGATGGAACATTTTTACTAGATAAGCCGTTACCTTCTGAGCGCTTCTTGGCACATGAACTGGGGGTTAACAGAAGTACAGTTGTAGCAGCTTATGATGAATTGGAAGCAAATGGGTTAGTTGAACGAAAAAAAGGAAGCGGAACGATGATCAGCAAGGATATATGGGGAATCAACAGGAAACGTATGCCTAGTTGGAATAGATATATCGAAGCTGGTTCATTTTTACCCAATTTGCCGGTAACCCAAAGAATACGTAAAGAAACGGAAGGAAATAATCTTATAAACTTAGCAAGCGGGGAGTTATCGGAAGACTTATTTCCGGTCCAATCCTTACGTGAAATCACTTCGAATAGGTCCTTTATTGGTAGTTTAGGTTATGATCACCCCCAGGGCAATGCAGTTTTAAGGGGCACAATTACTAATCATGTTAAACAATATAGAAAAATTGATACCCATCCATCATCCATACTAATTACCTCTGGTGCACAACAAGCCATACATCTCGTTGTCCAATGCTTGTTAAAGCCGGGCGATGCCGTTGTATTGGAAGATCCATCATACAGTTACAACCTTCCCATTTTTCAATCAGCAGGACTAAGGACTTTTCTTTTACCGGTCGATAAGGATGGCATCAACCCAGAGGAGTTACTAGCACTACATAAAAAACATCGAATCAGGATGATATTCTTGAACCCTGTTTTTCAAAACCCAACAGGAACTGTACTTCATATCAACCGTCGTAAAAGGATACTAGAGCTTTCATCCGAATATGGAATACCGATTGTAGAAGACGATCCTTATAGTTTAACTTCCTTTTCTGGGGAAAAAATCTCTACTCTTAAATCGATGGACAACAACGGAAATGTGTTATATATAAGCTCTTTGTCAAAAATAGTTGCTTCTGGCTTAAGAATTGGCTGGATAATCGGACCGAAACCAGTTATAGAGCGACTGTCTGATGCAAAGCAACAGGTTGACTTCGGTCATGGCTCATTCACTCAATGGATAGCAAACGATTTTCTTGAATCAGAGCATTTCCCTACCCATATTACCTATTTAAGAGGGCAGCTAGAAAAAAGAAGGGATGCAATGGTATCAAGTCTTCAACACTTTCTGAATAACAAAGTTGAGTACTATTCGCCAAATGGTGGTATTCATTTGTGGTGTAAGCTGAAGGTGCCATTGAACGAAATAAAGTTATTGGAGGAATCTATCAAAAGAGGAGTCATATACGTTCCTGGTTCAACATTAGGTACTAATAAGGAATATGTACGCTTTACTTTTGCAAGGGAAAATGAGGAGTCCATTCACGAAGGCATCAAAAGGTTTGCAGAGGCTGTAAAAAGTTTATAATCATATGCTTTGATATTCAGGAAAGAGAATCATGATGTATCCCTGCTTCCAGACTATAGATGTTGATTTCCGCTCCAGGAACTCGCTTTCCGTGGACGGTCCGCCTGCGGGGTCTCCCCTAGACGCGCTTTCCCTGCGGGAGTCTCGTACACCCGCTCCAATCAACCATTTATAAACTTTAGATAGAAACCATACCCGAGGTGGTTCAGGAACATTCTTTGATGAAAGTACGTTTTCCGAACTCCTTTTGGCTACAAACTGGAATCATGACCAAAGTCATGATTCTTTTTTGTCTGCAAGTTAGGTCGGAGTTCCACAAGACGTGGTATCTTAGCCCTTCCTTCAGAGGCGTTCAGCACTTTTCTTTCTATATTAACGAAAGAATTCAACAAGTGGATGGTGGAAATTTCCCTTGATTGGATGGTCCTAAAATTGGTTGTTCTTTTATTATAGAGAAGTAGGCTTTTTCTAATATATTTACTCAGTAAACAAGAAGAGCGATCTACCTGACCATTTAATTTTGATATGTTTAAATTAGGAACGGTTTTTTATGCAGTTACACTACGATATACGATAAGAATCGGAATAATTTGAAATGGTTCAAGGAAATAGATAATAATATTGGGAGGCGTTGAATCATGACGATAAGTGTAATATTAGTAGTAGCCATTAGTTTAGTTGCTCTGGTTGGTACCCTTTCGTTAACGGGGAAGAGTGATAGTGATTATTCTGCAGCAACGAGAGGGAATTTGTTGAACCTTAGTTATATTTATATTGGTCTTGCCCTAGTATTAACTGTAGGCATCATCTACTTCGTAATAAAATTAGCCTAAGATACCACGTGAATGATTATTATAATAGTATATCAAAATGCATGGAAATATTGGCTTAATTGTATAAAGGTCATGTTGTGTACGAGTGATTTACTAAACATATCTCTATTTGTGGGAAATTGTGAATTTGTTCACATATGTGGCGGAAATGTGAACGAAAGAATCTGATTAATACGTGAAAAAATCACCTTTGCAAGCTGGGTGAACAAGAAACACGGTAATAGAACGGTCACTTCAAAGAAAAACTGACCGCCTCTTTCAATTAAACTTTAAATTAGGCTCTTTTCGTTCAGATTGTTGTTTTTAAACCGAGACTATTTAAGGTTGATTGGAGTGGAAGTGCGAGACTCCTGCGGGAGCAGCGGGACAGGTGAGATCCCACAGGCGTTTACGCCGAGGAGGCTCACCGCCCGCCCCGCGGAAAGCGAGCATCTGAAGGGGAAATCAACCACACCACATTACTTGGTAAATAGCAGCAAAGTATGCGAAAACAGCCTTAAATTATAACGTAGCGGAGATGATGAAATATGACATTGCCTGTTTTGATTTTGACAATTATCTTAGGCTTGCTAAAACTATTAGTTACCTGTCTTCCAACCGATACAGTGAATTGGATTATCAGCAAATTTAAACTTCATTCAGAACTTAGTGACGCGAATGCCATCATAACCATTGGCGGAAAACGCTTGGAAGGTGAAGACAAAATTCAAGTTATTAATTATTTCAACAAAGCGATATTTTTGAAAAAGAATCATATATTCCCAGGGAACGAGCATTTGTTTTTAAATCCAGAAAACAGTGGGACTCCATTAGTCATTGATACTAAAAGAGGCAAAAAGGATGTTAGGTTATTTGTGTACATTTACAACGACCACGTAGATGTAGTCAAACAGTACAAAAAGAAAATAGTTTCGTATAGTCTGCTTTCCGAGAGCCTCCAAGAACGTTCCATGCCGGTAATAAGGAAATTAGTTTAAAAGGAACATAAAAAAAGACTGTTTCTAAATGAACTGCACCCCAATTGTTAGACACGGTCTAACAATTGGAGGTGCAGTTTTTTTATATGATGAATAACGAAAATGACTTTCGGTCAGGCTGTGGTTGTACGGGCGCTGTGGGGGAGTCGCTTTTATAAGAATATAATAAGGGTTAATCCATATTTTAGGTAATTATAATTGTATGTAGTCGAAAAATGGATTTTGTATAATTAGTGTATTGGTAAGTCAATGTACTTTTTAACGCGGCCAAAAGTCAGTCCCTCTCGGTTAATACCTTTAAAGTTTTTTCCCTGATGCTTATCCTGTTTTTATAATCTTTAGCAACCAACTCTGTGTATATTAAATCAAAAAGTAATAGCAGCGGTAGCAATGGAGAGATGTTTTGTCCCATATGCATGCTTTTCTTGCTTGTGACCAATAGCGATATATCGCCAAGCTGTGAGAGCTCGGAATTCTTATCCCCAGTAAAGACCAAGATGCGTGAACCTTGCTTCTTTGCGATTTTAACTGCAGAAATCACTTCTTTCGTTGTTCCGGAAATGGAAATGCCGATGACAACACTATTCTCGTTACTTAAAGCTGCATCCATCATTGACTGATGGGGATCTGAAATAGCTTCAACAGTTAAGCCGATTCGGAAAAACTTTGACTTGAACTCCTGGGCCGCTATACCTGAACTCCCTATTCCATATACATGGATCTTATTTGCCTGTGTAAGGAAAGAAACAGCTTTTTGGATGTTGTCATATGTGGTTATGTGAAAGGTATTATCAATGATGCCTAAGTGATCTTGATACAGTTTAGCGAAATAATCCACCTGCTTGATGTTCTTCATATTTTTCGGTGTATTTCGGAGATCCACGAACCTTTTTAACTCATGCCTGAACTCATTGAACCCAGAAAAGGCTAATTTCTGGGTACCGGGAATTGTGCTGGGCTTTGCGTTTTCACGTTATATTGTGGGGGCTTATCAGCTTCCGATTTATGGGCTCTGTTTGTAGGACATACTATTATCATGCCGCTGTTCATCATCCGTGTGATTCCAAGCGGATCAAATTTTGACTTTTTCATTGAAGAAGCAGCTGAAAGCCTTGGAGCGCACTTTCTTTAAAGTCGTCCTACCGAATATAAAATCAGGAATTCTGGGCAGCAATGACCGCCTTCTTAGAATTCAATAATGTAGACATTTCCGTTTATATGACAGGGGCTGGGGTGAGTACGTTTCCGATTCAGATGCTGATGTATGTAGAAAACAACTTTGATCCTACCAGAACGGCTCATGGGCTTGTCTTATTTCACAAAACGATAAAGGAGGTAATGATGGATGGCTTTGTTCACTTTACAAGATATATCTGTAGCATATAACAAACAGAATATATTAAAGGATTTCAATCTTGAGATTGAAAAAGGGAAATTAGTATCCCTTCTTGGCCCGAGCGGCTGTGGGAAAACGACGACCCTGCGTTTAATTGCGGGGCTTTTAAAAGCGAACGAAGGGAGGTTTTTATTTAAGGAAAAGGACTATACGAAAGTGCCTGTTAACAAGCGGAATTTTGGCTTTGTGTTCCAAAACTATGCATTATTTCCGCATTTGTCGATATTCGAAAATATTGCATTCGGACTTCGCCTGAGAAAGAATTCCATAAGTGAAATTGAAAATAAAGTAATGAATGTGCTCGAAATCGTCAATTTAAAAGGATTTGAAAAGAGATATCCCAAAGAGCTTTCAGGAGGGCAAAAGCAGCGGGTTGCGATTGCCAGGGCGCTGGTGATTGAACCGGACATCCTATTATTTGACGAGCCATTGAGTAATCTTGATGCGAACTTAAGGGTGAAAATGAGAGTCGAGATTCGCCGCATCCAACAAGAGCTGGGGATTACAACGGTATATGTTTCCCATGACCAGGAAGAATGCTTTTCGATATCCGACCAGGTAGCGATCATGAATAATGGGATCATCGAGCAGCTTAGTGATCCTGCGACCATTTACAAATATCCTGAAACCAAATTTGTCGCAGACTTCATCGGCTTCAAGAACTTCATTGAATTCGATAAGCGTACGAATCATATAGATAAAATTGAACTGAACAAGCAAGGCTACTCATTTGTGCTGCACAAGGATGCACAGATGACCAATTCAACTGGAAAAATAGGTGCTATCAGGCCGGACGATCTGATGATCAGGGAAAAAGATAATGCTGGAGCGGTTCTGGAAAATAGTTTAACTGGCCGAGTCAAGGTGAGTACGTATCTGGGAAAAAGCTATCAATATGTCATTGAAACCGTGATAGGGGATTTCACTGTGAACAAGGAAATGACGGAATCCTACCGGACGGGTCAGGAAATCATCCTAGAAATTCCGAAAAACCAGATGGTGCTTATTGACTAGCTTAGGAGGGTAGGTTATGCGAATGTTCAAGTATTCGATCACTTCTTAAGTCATGGACTGATCAACGTGAATGAAAGGAAAATGGTCCCTCTCATAATGAGTGATGACGCTTAATCCCGTATTCTAACGAATGCTATTCAATAGAAATTTGAGCTAATTAAAATGGTCTATTGCAGGAAGCCTTTTCGTCAAATGTCAGCTGCACTTTTAACTAGGGTAGAAGGGGAGAATACGGCCTTTTTTTTATTAGTGTTTTATTTGAACGTAATTACGATTGTTGGAAACATATGATAGGAAAGAGGGGCGACTGAGGATAGAGTGGCAGGTCACAGTTTTGCTTTTCCATCTAATTTTAGACATTTCTTATTGAACTTAATTACAGATATGGGTAAAGAGATATTTGTTGCAGTAGCAACCAGTCTGATCCTGTCTGTGTTCGCCTAGAAACGGAAAAAGAACCACTCATCCTCCCAAGATGGCAATGGTTCTTATTTTGACGATTAATTAAGTTAAAAGGAATTGACTTTTTTTTACTGATGTGGTATGTTAATTCCAATCTAAGAAAAGGTGTGGTGTTTTATGTCGGGAGTAGGTATCAACTAATTTAGTTGAATAAGGTATTTAATCACTGATTGGTCAGTGGATTAAGTATGCCTTTTTCCACAGTGCAATTCTGCATTGTTGGATACCTACCTTAAGACTGCTTCCTTTTCCATAAATCGTGTAACATGTAGGTGTTACGACGAAAAGCATGGTGGGATTTGTCCTATCATGCTTTTTTGTGTACGCGGTTCTATTCGAGCTGCCCAATTTGTTATCGATTGTAGGTCCTTATCTATAGATAAGGCCGATGCCCGCAGGAGCTTTCTACTCAAATGGCTTGTTCATTTGTAAAGGTAGGGGGACTTTTGCGGGCATTTTTTGGATTCTGGGAATTTTAATCACTCACTCATTCAAGGGGGATCATTAGATGAATAAAATGACTTATGAAAAATTACAATATATCCAACTCAAGGAAATGGTGAAAAACCATTGCGTAAGCGGATTGGGAAAAGCGTTATTGGATCAGCTTAAGCCGAGCAGCCATTTGAATGTCGTTAAAAATCGTTTAAACGAGACCACGGAGGCAAGGAATTTACTGAATGCGGAAAGTCATATTCCCTTAAAAGGCATTTCACATGTTGGCTACCATATCGACAAATTGGAAAAGGGAATGATATTGGAGCCATCAGAGTTAGTGGCGATAGCAGACTTCTTAAGAGGCTGCAGGAATATCAAGAAATTCATGACCGATAAAGAGTTCTTTGCACCAACACTTCATTCCTACGCCCGCTCGATGACTGAATTCAGGAGCATTGAAGAAGAAATCCAATTCACCATAAAGGGAAATGCTGTCGTTTCCGAAGCAAGCAAGGACCTGAAACGCATCAGGAACCAAATCATCAAGACAGAAAGTAAAATAGAGGAACGGCTGAATAAGTTCTTGAAGAGCGGAGCCAATAAGGAGTTCATTCAGGAATTCTTCATAAGCAAAAAGGATGACCGCTACACCATCCCGATCAAAGCCTCCTATAAAAATCAGGTGGCAGGAACGATCGTGGAAGTATCTGCAAAAGGGGCTACCGTGTTCATTGAACCTGCCTCTGTGACGAAATTGAATGTAGAATTGGCAAGTTT
This sequence comes from Peribacillus sp. YIM B13481, assembly GCF_042787985.1. Lineage (NCBI taxonomy): Bacteria > Bacillati > Bacillota > Bacilli > Caryophanales > Bacillaceae > Peribacillus > Peribacillus sp. YIM B13481. Next base: position 1,331 of record NZ_JBHZPE010000024.1, on the reverse strand, counting down.
AAAAGCGGAGGAGTCGATGGAAGAGTATCAACTTTTGGCCACATTATCCGGAACGGTTTTCGAGCAATTGAAACCGATCAAGATAAACATCGAGTTAATCAGTCAATATGACATGATCTTCGCAAAAGCCAAGTTCAGTAAAAGCATGGATGCGATCGAACCGAAAATCAATGATCATGGTTATATTAAGTTAAAAGGCTGTAAACATCCCCTTTTGCCACAAAACAGTGTACCTTTGGATTTTGAAATCGGTAATGATTATCGCAGCTTGATCATTACAGGCCCTAATGCCGGTGGAAAGACTGTCGTCCTGAAAACGATCGGCATCCTAACGTTGGCTGTCATGTCAGGACTGCATGTTGCCGGGAAAGAAGGGACGGAGCTTGCCGTCTTCGATCAAGTATTTGTCGACATCGGTGATAACCAAAGCATTGAAAATGCACTGAGCACGTTTTCATCGCATATGAAAAACATCTCGGAAATCATGGGGGCATTAACCAATAACTCATTGCTGCTGTTCGATGAAATCGGGAGCGGAACGGAACCGAATGAAGGCGCCGCTTTAGCGATTGCCATCCTTGAGGAATTTTATCAAAGGGGCTGCATAACCATTGCGACGACCCATTATGGTGAAATCAAGCGCTATTCGGAAATACACAGTGATTTCATGAATGCGGCCATGCAATTCAACAGTGAAACACTTGAGCCAAAATACAAGCTGTTGATTGGTCAATCCGGGGAAAGCAATGCCCTCTGGATAGCAAAAAAAATGAATGTCCGTGAAAAGGTTTTGCAAAAGGCAAAGCTTTATATCGGCAATAAAGACTATGACTTGGAGCGTGTCCAGGAAGGTAAAATCAAAAAAGCGAAGGTATCGCCGGTTCCAAAGGAAGCATTGTATGAATTTGAAGTCGGCGACAAGGTGAAGGTAAGTGAACTGAATGATTATGCGATCGTTTATAAGAAAAAGGATTCATATAATAATGTCGTCGTACTTTTCGAAGATACCTTCATGGAGGTTCATGCCAATAGGCTCGAGCTTGAAATAAAAGCCGTCGATTTATATCCGGAAGGCTATGATCTGAGTTCTTTATTTGTCAGTTATAAAGAAAGGAAATTGAACAGGGACCTTGAAAGAGGATCAAAAAAGGCTTTAAAGAATGTAGCGGCTGATATCCGGAAGAAACTTGGTGAATAGTACGGTTATGGAGCAGTAAAAATATCGAAGAAAAGTGAAAAAAAAGCCTCTAAAAAGGGGCTGTTGACAAAATGGGGGAGAGCTTTTGCTCATTCCCCATTTTGATTTTTATCGTTAATTGCTTGTTTATTTA